>JAEWZA010000412.1 GCA_023395575.1 Bacillota bacterium | reverse complement strand
TGCTTTATTTTTACCAGTTTTAGCTTTACCTTGTATCTCAGGAACAGGTCTTGAATCATTCTTTGGAAAACGATTTTTATGATTGCTTTCTGTTCCATGGGGTTCCTTTGGATCTGGTCTTCTCATTCCTGCCTTAGCCATTCTCATGCCCATGTCTCACATTTCTACACAGAATAGTGCGAAAAAATGAACATGGACGATACACCTCCTCGTCTTTAAATGTACTTATAATTTCCTTTTGTCTCTTTGTCTCAACAATATTGTTACATTTTTAGTGTTAGAGTATACATTTATTTACCTTAAAAATGTGATTGTTAAGAATTTATATTTTTAAAGGATAGAAAGTAATCGTTTAAATTTCTTGGACCGCCAAGGATATCTCTGTCGATATATAAGGTGCCGTCTTCTCTTGTTTTAACACTCCATTTAACCAAGCAGATAGTACCTTCTGATATTTCAATTCCAGTAATGCAGCGAGGATGAATGCAACTACCATCATTAAAGTATGGTGGCTGACCTACCTCGGGAAAAGAAGGCTTATGGTTATGTCCTGCTATAAGAATATGTTTTTGTTGTATTACCCATTCCGTAAGCTGTATAGCTACTGATATTTTAATTTCATAATTTTTTGCAGGACTTGTTGGATCATTAACACCTATTGCTTCGAGTGGCTTCCACAAGTGTTTAACCAATAATTTACTAAGAAACCACAAATTGCTATTAAGGGTATTTACCTGATGGCCATGGATTAATAGAATTTTGTCTCCTGTAGGTTTATATCTAAGTACCAAGCCTTCATGAATCTCAAGGCTTTCAAATATTGATGAAAATTCTTCCTCACGCTGATTAAAAAATCTTTTTAAATTTCTTTTAACAAATTTCATGTCTTTCTTTTCTATATCATGGTTTCCATATAGCATATATAATCTATGTTCATTATGAAATTTTGATAAAAGTTTAAAGGTATCCTTGTGTATGCTCATTATGTCTGAAAGCTGTGTATTTTCCCATAATTCATCACCATCACCAAGCTCAATATAAGTATAGTTATTGTTATAATAGTGAGTTAGTGCGCCAATAAAGATATTTCTGTTTTTTAAAAAATTGTCTGTCCAGCTTCCATTACCTCTATGACAATCACTCATTAGAATGAACTTAGAGGTATCGTCAAAGGGTATTTGCTTGGAAGATTTAAAGATGCTAGTTACTAGGTCCAGCTTATCCATATTAGCCCTCACTATCAAAATTATGAATATTGTTAAAGTTACTGTTGTTTTCAAGATTGTTAAAATTACTGTTGTTCTCAAGATAGTGTTTAATTTTTTTATAAGTATCAAAAAGAGTTAAAGTTTTACCGATATTTAGAATTTCCTTGTACAATTCAGGTGATTGTTCTTTTACAGCCATTATCTTATCAGCAATATTTGAGTAGCTTTTTGTAATAAAATTATATTGGTCGCAAAAGGTTTTGTTTCTTCTTTGTACAATCATATCTGTTTGAGGTGAACGGGAATAAGGCTGTTTGGTATGAGGCTGATCAAAGCGTATAGCAACAGTTCTTCCACTTATTCCATATTCTTCATCAGTATAGCCCGCTTCTATTAGCGAAGTCAGAAAAGCATTACGCATCTGCTTGTTCTTAAAAGTAATATAAATATCTAATACAAGCTCGGATGGATTTGAAAATTCTCCTAGTTTAAAGCCTGTTAACCACCAGTGCTTTTGCTTCCTTGAAAGAAGCTTTTCGCCATTCTTTTTTAATGAAAACTGCAAATATAGTCTGTCTTTATCGCCTGCACATTTGTAGAAGGTTCCATTGAATACTTCCGGGATATTCAAATCAGGCCAAGCTGTTGTATATATACCAACTTCACAACCTGTTGTCATACCATATTGACCCTTCCAGAATTCTATTAACCATCTTTTTCCACCATATGTGAAATAAATAGGTTCACAATCAATAATCATTCCTAAAGGTGCAGCAGCTTCATCATAGAGACGACAATATCCCATTTTTCTTTGCCAGGCTTCCATTGTTGAGAAAAAGATATCCTTTTCAGGATTATAGGCATAGCCTGCGGTATCTATTATTTCTTCTAGTGCTTCAAAATTAATTTTTCCATCAAATTTTGCTTTACTTGTCTTATTTGACTTTCTCTCTTCAGGTAGTATAGTTGTACGAGCTTTTTCGTCATTTGATAGCCAAATGGTTATAAACCTATAAATTCTGGGGGCAAAAACAACTGCCGCTGTTATGATTAAAATAAGTGGGATTAGAACCCAAGTATATGGATTTATTACCCCTAAGGCTAGTGTTTTTATTGTTAGCATAATACACATCCTAAAACATATTACCTACATCATAATATTCAGTGCAGTGTCATTATGTTAAAAGGAAATTTGAAGAGTTGCGCTAGGAATTTCTTTATTTTGAAAATTATTAATAGTAGAAAAAAACTGCTGTTTGCAGAAGCAAAGCAACAGTTTTCCTATGTTCAAAAATTAATTATTTTAGATTCTAAAATCAACTTGTTTATCAAAGAGCGGCTCTTCCTTCTGAACCGTCACTTACTCTGATAACATTAGACACATCATAAATAAATATCTTACCGTCACCGATTTGACCTGTATGTAATACTTTCTTGGCTGTTTCCAAAACTATATCTAAAGGAACATTGCAAATTACAATTTCTATTTTTACCTTGGGTAATAGCTTAATATCGACAGCTGTTCCTCTGTAATACTCCTTGTGACCTTTCTGTATTCCACAACCCATAACATTGGAAACTGTCATTCCAGTAATTCCAATTTTGTCTAAAGCATCCATTAACTCATCTAGTTTGCTCTGCGATGTAATAATATCTACTTTCGTTATTTTATCAGCCATAAGGTCCCTCCTCATTTTTATTAGCTTGCCGTGTATTATTAATAGTATTCAAATTCTTTAGAATGTAAGCATATCATATTACTTTTTATCAGTAAATATGTATGAAATCTATTAAAAAATGGAATATGCCTTTTCTCCATGTAAGGAGACATCTAATCCAGCAGATTCTTCTGTCCTATCTGTCCTTAGATTAACTAATAGGCCTATAACTTTTAGAATTACAAAGGTTCCGACGGCTACATATATTGTACAAACCACAACTGCTATTAGGTGTGCTTTCAGCAGTGAAAAGTTTCCGTATATCAAACCATCTGCTCCAGCGGGATTTACAGCTTTTGATGCAAATATTGCGGTAGCTATTACACCCCATATTCCTGCAACACCATGACATCCAAATGCGTCAAGGGCATCGTCATATCCAAGCCTTGATTTGAGGAATACAATTGCAAAAAAGCTTAGTGCTCCTCCAACAAGACCAATGACAAGGGCAGGCATTGGTGAAACGAAGCCACATGCGGGAGTGATTGCAACCAGACCAGCTATGGCTCCACTGAGTGTTCCAAGTATAGTAGGTTTTTTATTAATAAGCCATTCACAGGAAATAAATGCTATAGCTCCTGCGGCGGCTGAGCAATTGGTAGTTAAAAAAGTATTAATAGCAACTCCATTTATTGCAAGTGCACTTCCTGCATTAAAGCCGAACCAGCCAAACCAAAGTATTCCTCCACCTAAAATTGCCATAGGGACATGATGTGGTTCTGGTCTTGTGTGTTTTCTCTTTCCTAACATAATTGCTGCAACGAGCCCAGAAATACCTGAAGCTAATTCGACAACAAGACCACCTGCGAAATCAAGAACACCTAATTTTTTTAGCCATCCTGCTTGTTCTCCGCTGCCTCCCCATACCCAGTGCGCTATCGGGTCATATATAAAGGTGGTCCATAACAGAATAAATAGTATAAATGCAGGAAATCTCATACGTTCTGCAAATGCTCCTGATATAACAGCTGCAGTTATTGCTGCAAACATCATTTGAAATATTACAAATAGTAGTTGTGGAATTGACGATGAATAATCTAAGTTTGGAAGCTGAGTTACATTGTTTAAAAATGCAAAGTCAAGACCGCCAATAAGCCCTTTTATGTCAAGACCAAAAGTTAAAGAATATCCCAAAAATATCCATTGAATAGATATGATAACTAGAGCTAGATAACTATGCAATGTGGTACTTAATACGTTTTTGCTTCTTACCATACCGCCATAGAATAGTGCTAGGCCAGGTATCATAAGCATAACAAGTGCTGCTGAAAAAATGACAAATGCCATATCTGCTCCATTTAAGCCTTGCATACAGACACCCCCATAGCATCTGATGAAACTGCTAATTCATTTTTCTTCATAAATTTACCCCTTTGTAAAATATTTTTACAATATTGCTGAACACAGAATACAAGTTGTTGAGCTACAAACCTTTGCTCATATAAAAAAACGTCCACAAAGAAATAAAGGCCCAAAAACCTTTATTACTTTGTGAACGTCATTGTTCGCAATTTATGTAATATAATACACTATAATATATTATAAAGAAAAAAATGTCAATAAAAATGCATGAGGGTATAATAATAATTTCAAATTAGACCTAATATATAAATAATTAGTAGGTATTAGGGTAATTTTTGCAAGTTATTTACATGAATCATTCATTTGTTTTTAGTTTAACACAACGAATTTTATTTATCTTTCATATATGTTAAAATACAATAACCAGCCATTATTTTATTTAGGAGGAAGCTGATTTTGGATAATAATATAGCATTTGCAGATGTTTTGCAAGAAAATAAATTAGAAGTGTCGAATAAAGCTTCAAATAATAGAGTAGCTTTTGTAGATACGCTAAAGCTATTAGCTATTTTAGGTGTTATTACAATACATATTAGTGCTACACCTCTTGTTAGTTTGGAAATTGCATCACTAGACTGGTATGTGGCATTGTTTTTTGGTTCTATTATACGGTGGGCAGTACCTGTTTTTTTAATGTGCAGCGGAGTTTTATTTCTTAAAGCCGACAAGGATATTACAACAAAACAGGTTTTTACCAAGTATTTATTCAGAATTTTGTGTGCACTTTTTGTATGGGCTTCGTTTTATGAAGCAATTGATATTTTAAGAGCCTTTTATCGAATAGGATATATTGATTATGACATAATATACAAATCAATTAAAAACATCTTAACATTTAATACTCAGACACATTTATATTACTTATACATAGTAATTCTAATATACTCTCTTTTACCTATAATACGTGTGTTTACAGGCACTGCAAGCAAAAGGCAGCTAGAGTATTTAATAATTGCATGGCTTGTTTTGGGTATAGTGCTACCCTTTGTCATTCAATTTCGTCCATTTTCACTTATAAGGGGAATGGTGCGTCAATATCCTATAAGTATGGTTTACTCTGCAATAGGCTATTTTATTTTAGGACATTACATGAGCAAATATAGACTAAAAAGAGGGACTAATTATTTGATTTATTTCCTTGGCGTAATAGGCTTACTTGTAACATTATGGGGTACAGCTTTTTCATCATTAACAAAGGGCACTGTATATACGATATACTTAGAAGGAATGTCACCAAATGTGGCAGCAATGGCCGCAGCTGTATTTCTGCTTGTAAAAAACCTTAGCTCCAGAGAGCACCAAGGAAGAGAAGCAAGCATTGGAGTAAAAAGAAAAATTATTAGTTATATCTCTAAAGGAAGCTTCTGTATTTATCTTGTTCATATTGCTTTTATTGATTTGCTGCGAGCCTTGCATTTGACATTTCCGGAGACAAGTACATTAATTATGATACCCTTGTTAGTAATAGTGGTTTTTATGCTAAGCATAGGGGCATATTTTATACTATCAAAGATTCCAGTGGTAAAAAAGTATTTGATATAACATTAGTAATGGAAAACCTCTAAATACTGGAATAAATCACCAATATTTAGAGGATTTCGCTTCTTTATTGCCCTGCTGCCTTCAAAACCATATTTGCGTGTTGTTGCATATAGGCTGTAGATGTTGTGCTGCTATGGGATTTACTATTCTTCATGTATAAATCAAAATGCCCTGTTACACCATTATTATTAATGGTATCTACATCATGGGGCATACCAGATAGTGAGGCTGCAATATTCATACCATCAATAAATATTACTACAGCTCTAGGTGACCATTGCCAAGATCCGAACATACTTTTCATTACAGCAGTGTCAGAAGAAGTAAGAGGTTCTATATCGATATGGTTGTAGCCCCCCATCATTTTAGCTTTAAACTGCTTGCCTGTGTCAACATCAACTATTGTAAGAATATTGTTGCGCTTAACAAGATATTGTCCTTCCAGAACCCAGTCAACAAGAGCACCTCTTCGTGAAGGCGATGTATATTGCCCACGAGAAACAGTATATACTCTTGGGGCATAGCCTGAAATTGCTATTTTATCTCCTGCATCAAACCAGTCCTCAGTACTCATGTAATTGTATTTCAATAAATCCTGTAGGGATATTCCAAATTTTTTTGATATTGATGTAGCTGTATCACCACTCTGAACAATATAGGTTACTGCTGGCCAAGTGGTATTATTTGATGAAGGCGTTGGAGCAGGAGCTGCAGCGTTTTTTGGAATTGTAAGTGTTTGTCCAATGTTGAGGGTATCGCTGGTAAGATTATTTGCGCTTTTAAGGGTGCTAACTGAAATACCAAACTTTTGTGAAATACTCCACAGAGTATCACCGGCTACAACTGTATATTTATCAGAAGGATAAGCAGATGATGGAGCGTTACTTTCAGAGGTCTTAGATATTATAAGAGTCTGTCCAATTTGAAGAGTATCGCTGGCAAGATTATTTGTGCTTTTAAGGGTGCTAATTGAAACACCAAACTTTTGTGAAATACTCCACAGTGTATCTCCTGCTGCTACAGTATAAGTATTTGAGGTAACATTAGGAGTTGGTACAGCGCTATCAGAGGATTTAGGTATTGTAAGGGTCTGACCTATCTGAAGGGTATCGCTGGTAAGGTTATTAGCACTTTTGAGGCTAGCTGTCGTAATACCGAAACTTTGTGAGAGCTTCCACAGGGTGTCGCCTGCTACTACGGTATAAGTATTTGAAGTAACAGTAGGAGTTGGTGCAGTTCCAACAGGAGATTTAGGTATTATGAGGATCTGACCAATTTGTAGGGTATCGCTGGTGAGGTTATTAGCACTTTTTAGGTTGGCAGTGGTAATACCAAATTTTTGAGAGATTGTCCAGAGGGAATCACCTGCTAATACTGTATATTGGGAATTATTATTAGAAATATCTACTGTTCTCGTTGAACTATTATATGTTACCGAATACCCTAAGTTTTCAGCTAAAAATTTCAGGGGAGCATAAGTATTATTGCCAATTACAATTGATATAGGCACTGCTGTTTGAATTCCATTTACTCGTGCAAGAGCTGTACCTCTTACAAATGCAATATTTATGTTGTTTTTTGTTATGCTGACGGTATTGCTTGCACTATTTGACCATACACTTCCACCTATTGCTTGGGCAAACTCAGAAATGGGGACATATGTTATATTATTATTTATCATCGCTTTATTCTGAAAGGATTGATATCTGCCGTTTATTGAAACATTTACATCATAGCTATATGCACTTTGAGTTTGTGCAAGCTGTTCTGGGGTTGTACTTGCTTTAACAGAGGGTGTTGATGCCACTGCGAAGGATGAAAGGAGCACTGCACCAACCATAATCTTAACAGAGTTGATTTTAATATTGGGAAATTTTTCTGCTATTTGTTTCAGTACATTTTCTTTAAGATTACTACCCTTTTCAAGTCCGCCGAATTCGCTTGCAAACTCGACATCCATGTCATCTGCTTCAAAATATAGAATAAGGTGACAGCCTTCCTGACTATCAACTAAACTATAGCTTTTAATTAAATCCATTGATATCTCCCCCTTAATTTAATTTGTTAAATTTAGTATTTCAAATATCTAGAAAATTATTACACTTTTTTAAATTATGGTAAAAATGTTAATGGCAGAAAAAAGTTTATAAACTTCATATACTTTGTTTTAAAAATAATTCCATATTTTGAAAATAAAAAAACCAACCTTCAATCGTTAGAGTTCTAGTCTAACTTTTTAGGGTCGGTTATAATTAAGTATAATCAGTGCCTTTTGAAGAAATATTTAGACAAGCACGTACTATGTTATATTACTTATGTTAATAGAAGGGGATTTCGTCATTACAAAGGATGAAAGAAGTACAGTGCCAACCATAACCTTAACTGTGTTAAATTCTATGTCCGGAAATTTTTCAGAAATACTTTGTATTATGTTTTGGTTGAGACTACTATTGTCTTTATCAAGTTCACCAAAGTCACCAGCAAATTCAGTATCCATAGTCCCTGCATCAAAATAGAGAACAAGGTCATAGCCATTCTGACTTTTAACCAAGCTGTAACTCTTAATTAAATCCATGAATATCTCCCCCTTAAAATTAAATTCTATAATTATATTATTTCACAATTATAGGAAAATATTACACATTTACCAAATAAGTTTTCTGTTAAGGTGATTTTACGAGTAGGTGTTATTTCAGGCATTAGAAGTCAAGTAGAGGGAAATACTTGCACCTATTATGCTGAAATATAATATTCCTTATCGTTCAGCAAACACTAAAAATTATATTTAGATTAAATGAGTACTGTGGTCAATTGGTTTTAAGCCCATTGGAATTAGCATTTTTGAAATGCTGAGAGGTAGAGGAGACAAATATATGTATTTTTTAAGAACTTTGAGGAGCTATTTTTATCTACTTGTATTTAAAATATGAAATGTTAATGGGCTAACAAATATACTAGTTAACCCATTTTTATTATAACAAAATATTAAACAAAACTATAGTAGTAAAAAATGAGAATAACCTCTTAAATTAAGAATTATCTGTATGTGACGATTTTCCTTGATTATTAATTTTTCTCAGATTACCTTTTCTGAAATTTATTGTCGGTTCAACTGTTTCATTTGGCAATGCTAGTCCGAGGTATTTATCACATTCCTCCAATGCTAATCCATTCTTCACAAATTTATCTAATGTACTTTTTATGAAGGGTTCGGATAATTCAATATTATAAGTGTTATTCAATGAGTTGCAAATATTAGTTATGTGTATAGGGTCATTAATTACCAGATAAAGCTTTGCTTCATCTGGGCTAAGAGTATAAATATTTAATTTACTGCTTCGAGTGTCTCTTATAGTAATACTTTCATCATTATGATGCTCAAATAATAATTGAGGGAGTTCCTTCTCTTCACGCCATATTCGTATCCATTCTAATACAGCCTTTATAACCTCCTCATATTCCTCATCATTAAGAGTATCCTTCCAATCTGCATCAAAATAATATGCTACTCGTGAGATATCTATTTTATCTGAAGGATATAATCCCTGATACCATGTCTGGGGTCTACGGTTTTCTATATATTTACCCACTCCTGCAAAATATGGACTGAATCTGTGACATTCAATCTTTGGAGAACCACCATAAGGAGGCCTAAAATGTAATAATTTTGGGAACAGCTCTAATTGCTTGGTATAATCCTCTTTTTTTTCACCTGGTATTCTGATAAGATTATTCCAATTAACAGTTATTCCATATTCACGACAGCATTTCATGTAAAATATATTTTGCAATGCTGATACACCTTTACCCATTAGCTTTAAAAGATGGGATGAAAGACTTTCAATTCCAGGCTGAACAAATGTAATCCCAGCATCTGCAAGTTGCTTAATCTGGAGTCGACTCATATTAGGCTTGACGCCGTAATATATTTTTGCATGATTGGATAACGGTTGATTTTTAAGCCTTGGAAGCAAAGTGTCAAAATAACTCATAGACAGGTTATTATCAGCTGCTTGATAATACAATGCTGGATATTTTTCGGCATAGGTAGAGAGTATGTTATAAGTATTGTCAGCTGTTTTTAACCGATATTCAATTCCTACGCCATTTAACCCACAAAATTTACAATGATTTTTTTCACCCCACCAACAGCCTCTAGAGCTTTCAAATGGAAGAATTACTCTTTGCTTATAGCCTTCGATATCCAGAAGGCCTATTCTTTTGGCACCATCAAAAAAATCACTAAAGTCAGGAATAGGAAGCTTCTCAATTACTTCTGAACTTACAGGCTTGTTTGGAATGTAGTTAGCAATAATCCCATTATTTCGGTATATAATACCTTGCAAGCCTGAAGGCTCACGGCCTTCATAAAGAGCTCTGAAATAGTCAACTATAATATCATCTGCTTCACCTGTGGATACAGCATCAATCCAAGAAACTTTGCTTATTAATTCTTCACCCATTTCGCCATGAAAACATGCCCCGCCATAGACAACCTTGACATGTGGATACCGTTCTTTTATGAGTCTTCCTAGAGCAAGAGAAGAGATGGTTTGAAAGAAGCTGCATGAAAAGCCTACTACCTGTAATTCGCCTGCTTGAAGCAATGACTTAAGACAGTATTCCAAAAATACAGGGACTATTTCATTGCGAATCTTTTTCAGCCATTCCTGTTTGTTTTGAACCTTCAAAATGTTTTCAAGCTCAGTTTTACATGCTTCTATAAATGCTTCTTCAGAAGGTCCGAATAGCTCTTGCCAAGCTTCCTTGGCAAAGAGCCACTCCCCTATCTGAGTCTCTATACCCTTAAAAAAGGCTATGGTTTCGTATTCCCCAATACCTATCATTTGAGCAAAGTCAAAATTAAAATTAAATACTCTACACGGTATATCTGCATTATTGAGCTGTGCTTTTATAAGTGCTGGGGCAATCGCCGGGTGGGTCAATGACCCAAAGGGCATATTGACTATATGTATCACTTCTTATCCTCCTTAAATACCTGGGATTATTGGGATTATATCAATGGCACAAGCATCGGCAGCGCAGGCATCAGCAGGACAGGCATTAATTCCACATACGTTTGCACCACAGGCATCTGCAGGGCAAGCTGCAATTCCACCTGCATAGCCACCGCAAGCATCACCGCCGCAAGCTGCTGTACCACATGCATTTCCTCCGCAGGCAGCACCGCCACAAGCAGCCGCACCACAAGCAGCTCCTCCACAGGCTGTCGCACCGCTAGCTGCTGCACCGCAAGCTTGTCCACCGCATACATCAGCAGCACAAGCTGCCGCTCCGCAGGCATCAGCGACACAGGCAGCAACACCACAGATAACAAGTGCATATGCTGCCACACCACAGGCAGCTGCACCACCTACATTTGCACCACAAACTGTTCCACCGCCGGCTGCCGTACCGCAAATTGCAACACCACAAGCAGATGCTCCTGAGGTAGCCGCACCACAAACAGCCGCACCACAGACATCAGCTCCACAAGCTGCAGATTCTATATTTTCGGATGTAAGGAGTTTGACATCTTCTGTGGCAGCAGAGACAGTCCATTTTTCCCAATTACCAATTTTATCTCTATTTGCATTAACTTCATTGTTGGATTCTGCAACAATATATTTGCTATGACAGGATTTAAGTGATATAACATCACCTTTACTAAGGAAGGATGCATTTTGTGTCTTTCCTGAGCGAACTAATGTGAATTTATGCCAATTATCGATATCACCTTTGAATGTGCTTGCTTTCCCAATAGGGTCTGCAATAACATATTTTCCATCACAGGATTTTAGTGAAATTATATCTCCGAAATTAACAAAGATATTGTTTTTTGTATCACCGGAGCGAACTATTTCAAACTTTTCACATTCACCGATGGTATCTCTGTTTGCACTAAAGTTTCCGTTTGCTTCTGCAACCATATATTTATTGTGATTGGACTTAAGAGATATCTTATCTCCGAACTTCAATACATCATCGCTTATTTCAAC
Source organism: Bacillota bacterium (assembly GCA_023395575.1). Classification (GTDB taxonomy): domain Bacteria; phylum Bacillota; class Clostridia; order Acetivibrionales; family DSM-1351; genus Ruminiclostridium. The sequence continues at coordinate 9,563 of JAEWZA010000412.1, read as the reverse complement.
TCCTGCAACAGATACCAAAACTCCTGAAGTTATATCGTTAAAATCATCACCTACGTAGGGGGTGTTTTCAATAAAGGTTTTCATTTTTCCTTTGAAATCAGCATGCTCAAACAAAGTAACAACCAATCCAGAAGGAATTTTTATAGAACTTAGCTTATCATTTCCAATAGATAATTGCTTCATGTTATAGCTGCCTAAAGGAAGTGTTTGATATGTGCCTTTATAATCAGCATGCTCATATATTCTTACAGCTAATTCAACAACCATACTTGATATTTTGTCATTGAAATCTTTGCCTACATATGAAGTATCTTCTGTAAATACTTTGGTTTTTCCTTTAAAATCCTTATGCTCATATGCAGTAACTATCAACCCTTCAGGGACTTTGATAGAACTAATAATATCATTTCCTATTGTCAGTTGGGATAGGTTGTATCTACCTAAAGGGAGCTCTTGAGAACGACCACCGTAATCGGCATGCTCATAAACTGTAACTTTATAGATTGGATCTGGGCTTTGTGATTGTACAATAACTTTCATTTTTGTTTGTCCTCCTTGTAATTTTAAAAGTTTATTTATATAAATATTTCTTTATAAATTAAGAGCTTATACTTTAAGATTGCATTCTACACAGTGTGATATATCATCAGGATTGGTTTTAACTATAGCACTGTCATAATCTTCACAACTGATAATACCAAGCTGAACAGCTCTGAATATAAGTTGTTCATTAATATTGTATTTCCAGCTTATGCATGGAGATGCAGCTGCTTCACCTAAGGTATCGTTTGAATATATAAATTTATATGCGCAGGCACCGGCACATACAGGTAGCAATACGCAGCATTCGCATGTTTTGTTTTCAAAAGGAGACCACTTATGCCATGGATCTTTTTTGTCTGCTTCTAAACAATTGGGTTCAAATATCGTACCAATTTTTCTTTCAGATATTGAAACCGTATCCCAGCATTTATGTACTTCACCATTAGGTATTATTACAAAGCCTCTTGGACGAGTGGCAGCACAGGTGCCTCGGAATCGAGGAGGATAAGGAAGGTTTACTAACCCATATTTGAATGCTTTGTCGAATAGCTTTGCTTCAAGTGATCCATACTCAGCTTTAGTCATACTTTGTTCAGCTATATTATGGCATCCTGATGTCATTGCTTCTATAGGTGCAAAGTATAATTTTAAGTTTTTCTTATTACTTAAGCCATATTTATTCAGGCTCTCTAATAGTTCCTCAATGCCTGAACTGTTACGGTAGTCAATATTTACACGGACATTCACAGTGATAGGAACAATATCTATAAATTCTTTTATGTTATTTACTATACAGTCAAAGGTGGGAGCCCCTGATAGAAGAGTCCTTCTGGTATCATGATAATCAGCTGCTCCGTCAAGAGTTACTTGTATTAGATTAACTTTTGCCGATATAAGCAGTTTAGCTGCATTCAGATTTAGTTGGTAGCCGTTAGTCACAATCATAGAATCATATTTTATATTATAGCTGTTACATATTTCTATAACTCGGCTTGAAAGTGACTCTATTATTGGGAGCTTTAAAAGAGGCTCTCCTCCGTACCAAGCTATATGTAGTCTGCTAATACTTGGTGCAGAGGTTTTAATTAGTTCAATAATAGCATCTTGTACCTCAATACTCATCTCTTCGTTGGGCTTGTCCTTTCCCTGAAAGCAATAATCACATCCAAAATTGCAAGCCATTGTGGGAGCTATAGTAAGTATCATTGAGCTTCTATCATACCTATGCATTCGGTACTTCTTTTCAAGATCAAACAATTCGTCAAAATCTTTATTCACAATATATCCGCAGCTTAATAATTGTTTTAGAGTTTCAGCCGATTCATCCGAAAACTTTCCCTCGATTATGTCACAATAGCCTATAGTGTCTTCTTTATCCCATAGAGCAAGACTTCCAGTAAGTGAGTTGTATGCGAGAATTCTTTCTTTCTTTAAAGGAATTAGAACATTATATTTTGAACCAACATATTTTATTGTATCCATTTATTTACTAAAGTCGAATTGTTATCAGCTAGACATATTTTTCATCAACCGATAGGAATTGACTTTTCTCCTATATATAAAGTGATTAAGCTATATTTAATAAATATAAATTATAATTTACTACCTTTTTATTAAATCGTATTTTAAGTAAGGTTATAATCTAATATAATTTAAAACCTTCAAAAAACCGAAAACTGCTGATATTATGTATATTCAAGCAACAAAGACCTACAAGTGTGATTTTGTCAGTGTGGGTGGAGCATAATCAACCCATTTTTTTGACGATTTTAATTTTTAAGCTACTGGCTAAGAACAAACGTTGTACTAACATGGTGCGCTATAGAGGATGAGGTGGTTAGCTTCAAATCAAAAATACTGGACAGCACCTCGGTTTTTATCCGATAGTAAGTACTTTTATTGAAAATTTAAAGCTGTTAGTTACTTGTTTATGTATAAAAACCATAATTTAACACAAATATAGGTTTTATTATACTCTATAAATATGTTAAAATCAAATAAAATTTGATAAAATAATACATATTATGCCGTATATGCAGAAAAATACAAAAAAATGGGATATATGGGGGATTGTAATCGGCTACTATGCTATTTGTATCTCAACAAATTTATTGCACCAACTGTAGCTACAATAATACCAAATGCTAACCCTATTCCTATAGCTGAAGAATACTTTTGGATACATTATTTACATGACAAAGATAGTACAATCTTATATAATAATTACATACATAAAAAATGCGAAGTTTACATTTCGTGTATTCATCGTTCTCTTCGCATATCAAAAAGCTGCAAGCAGCTTTTTGTGGGTTTGAGTAATGTACAAACATGGTGAATTTTCGAGTTGCAAAAACCACAAGTGGTTTTTGGTGGTTTGTTTGGAATGGAGGTTTAGCTTGAGAAGGGTTAATGAAATTTTTAGTGATTATAATGCAGAGGGCAATTTAAGTACGGCAACTGTAGAAGCTGCTGTCTTGAAGAAGAAAAGCAAAATTCTTGAGATTAAGTTGAGCTCTGATAAATATATTGACGTAAAAAGGATAGAAGGTCTTAATAGATTTCTAAAAAAACGGTTTTCATTAAATGATTCTAAAATATCTGTAGAGTATACCGAAGGCATTGATAAAAAGCCTATCGAAAAGGAACTTGAGGATATTTTATTTGCTATGTCAGAAAAGCACCCTCTATTAAAAGCTGTGATGAAAAATACTGAATACGAAGTAAATAAAAATATAATTAATTTTAATTTTAATATTGTGGCATCAGAGGTTTTGTCAGGTATGGATTATGATAAGAAAATCAGCAAAGCCATAAAAAGCCTGTATGGTTCAACATATAAAATTAATTTTTTTGATAAGGTAGATAGTAATGTTTTAAAGAGGCTTCAGGAGGAATCACGTGAAAAGGAAATTCAGCTGATTAAGGAACAATCCCAAGCTGTAGCAGCCAATAATACCCTTGAATTGCCTAAAGAAGTTTCCGCGGTAAAGCCGGATGTAAAGGTGGAAAATGGGGAAAAGAAAGAAGAAACACCTTTGATATTAGGCAGAAATGCTAATATTAAAGAGAATATAATAAAAGTTACTGACATAATTCCGGATGAAGGAAGGGTAGCTATAAAGGGTGAAATATCAAATATTGAAGCGAAGGAATTAAGAAGTGGAAAAACTTTGATTTCCTTTGATTTGTACGACGGTTCAAGCTCAATGACTTGTAAGGCTTTTGTCAAGGAGGGCGAAGAAGGAGACGTACTATCTAGACTAAAAAAAGCAAAGGCAGTAAAACTAGCTGGAAATGCAAGCAACAGCAAATTTTCAGGTGAAATTGAGCTTGTTGCAAATACTATAGTTGAAGCTGAAGGAATTAAAAAAGTTAAGAGACAGGATAATTCCGATGTTAAAAGAGTAGAACTACATATGCATACACAGATGAGCCAAATGGATGCAATGACAAGTGCTTCTGATTTGATTAAAAGAGCTATGAGCTGGGGAATGAAATCTATTGCAATTACAGACCACGGAGTGGTACAGGCGTTTCCTGAGGCGCATAAGCTTTTAGGAAGAGATAACCCAGATATGAAGGTTATATATGGAGTTGAGGCATATTTGGCTCCTGATAAAAAGCCTTCTGTCACAAATATTAAAGGGCAGAGCATTGATACAACTTATTGTGTGCTTGACCTTGAAACCACAGGCTTTTCTCCTGTGACAGAAAAAATTACTGAAATAGGGGTAATGAAGGTCAAGGATGGAAAGGTGTTAGAGGAATTTAGCTGTTTTGTTAATCCTGAAAAACCAATCCCGGCAAGAGTTGTAGAGGTTACTAATATAACCGATGATATGGTTAGGGATGCAGAAACAATTGAAAAGGTATTCCCCAAAATGCTGGAGTTTATCAAAGGAAGCGTTTTGGTGGCTCATAATGCTCAATTTGATATTGGTTTTCTAAAACACAATGCAAGGGTATTGGGTTATGATTTTGATTTTACATATTTAGATACCTTATCTTTGGCAAAGGAGATTTTCCCTCAGTATAAGACTTATAAATTAGGACGAATAGCTAAAAATCTTGGAATTAAGGTTGAGGTTGCGCACAGGGCCTTGGATGATGTAAACACTACTGTCAAGGTGTTTAACATAATGCTTGAAAAGCTGAAGGAAAGAGGCGCACAGACTCTTGAAGATATAGATAGACTGGGTTCTGATGAAGAGGCTAAAAAGTCAGAATATAAAAAGCTTAACACATATCATGCAATAATATTGGCAAAGAATTATGTGGGATTAAAGAATTTGTATAAATTAGTATCATATTCTCATTTGGATTATTTTTATAAAAAACCACGTATATTGAAGAGCATGTATAAAAAATACTCAGAAGGGTTAATCCTTGGAAGTGCCTGTAGTGAAGGAGAACTTTATCAGGCTATTCTGCATGGAAAATCAGAAGCGGAAATTGAAAGTATTGCAAAGGATTACGATTATTTGGAGATTCAACCATTAGGAAATAATGACTATCTGGTAAGAAAAGAAGAGGTTCCTGATAAGGAGCATCTGAAGGAAATCAACAGAAAAATTGTTGTGCTTGGGGAAAAATTAAATAAACCTGTAGTTGGAACAGGAGATGTTCACTTTTTGGACCCTGAGGACGAGATATACAGGAGAATACTTGAAGCTGGTCAGGGTTATACTGATGCTGATTTACAGGCACCCTTATATTTAAAAACCACTGAGGAGATGCTTGAGGAGTTTTCATATTTAGGAAAGGAAACGGCATATGAGGTGGTAGTTACAAATACCAATAAAATTGCTGAAATGTGTGAGCAGATAAGCCCTATTTCGCCTGAAAAATGTCCTCCTCATATTGAAGGCTGTGAGCAGACAATTAAGGATATTGCTTTTGGAAAGGCACATGAGCTATATGGAGATCCATTGCCTGAAATTGTTCAACAAAGACTTGATAGAGAGCTAGATTCTATTATAAAGAATGGGTTCTCTGTTATGTATATAATTGCACAAAAGCTGGTATGGAAATCAAATGAGGACGGCTATCTTGTTGGCTCAAGAGGTTCTGTAGGTTCATCCTTCGTAGCATATATGACGGGTATTACAGAGGTTAATGCATTACCTCCCCATTATAGATGCCCTAGCTGTAAGTATTCAGATTTCACAGACTACGGGTATAATAACGGTTTTGACCTGCCGGATAAACCATGTCCTGAATGCGGAGAACAGCTTGCAAAGGATGGAATAGACATCCCTTTTGAAACCTTCTTGGGCTTTAACGGAGACAAGGAGCCTGATATTGACTTGAACTTTTCGGGAGAATACCAGGCTAGAGCGCATAAATACACAGAAGTTATATTTGGGAAGGGAACAACCTTTAAGGCTGGAACGGTAGGAACCATAGCTGATAAAACAGCTTTTGGCTATGTGAAAAAGTATTTTGAGGAAAAAAATATCTCTATTAATAAGGCGGAAATTACCAGAATTGCGAAGGGCTGTACCGGAATCAAAAGAACTTCAGGGCAGCATCCTGGAGGAATAATAGTTGTTCCAAAAGGTCGTGAAATATTTGAATTTTGCCCTGTACAGCATCCTGCGGATGACCCTGATTCAGATATTATAACAACTCATTTTGACTATCACTCAATAGACCAGAACCTATTGAAATTGGATATACTAGGGCATGATGACCCTACAATGATTAGAATGCTTCAGGATATTACTGGGGTGGATCCCAAAACTATACCTATGGACGATAAAGAGACTATGTCTTTATTTTCATCAACAGAAGCTTTAGGTGTTACTCCCCAGCAAATAAATTCTAAGGTTGGGACCTTTGGAGTTCCTGAGTTCGGAACTAAATTTGTTAGAGGAATGCTCCTAGATACTATGCCAAAGCAATTTGCAGATTTAATTTGTATATCTGGACTTTCACACGGTACCGATGTGTGGCTAGGAAATGCAAAAGACCTGATAGATGCAGGTACGGTTACATTAAGTGAAGCTGTGTGTACAAGAGATGACATTATGGTTTACCTTATGAAAAAAGGTCTTCCTCCAAATTCTGCCTTCAAAATAATGGAGACAGTTCGTAAGGGAAAGGCATTAAAGGATTCGAAATGGCCTGAATATGAGGCCTTGATGAGAGAACATCAGGTGCCAGAATGGTATATAGACTCCTGTAAGAAAATAAAATATATGTTCCCAAAGGCTCATGCTGCAGCTTATATTATGATGGCATTTAGAATAGCCTGGTTCAAGGTTCATATTCCTCTGGCTTATTATGCAGCTTACTTTTCTATCAGAGCAAAGGCTTTTGATGCTGAATATATGATAAATGGCAAAGAGGTTGTTAGACAAAAGATGAAGGAAATTGAAATGCAAGGCAATCAAGCAGCAAATAAAGATAAAGACATGTATGACGATTTGGAATTGGTGCTGGAAATGTATGAAAGAGGCTATAGGTTTCTGCCAATTGATTTATACAAATCTCATGCAACGAATTTCCTTATAGAGGACGATAGTATAAGACCTCCATTAAACAGTATTTCAGGTATGGGAACTGTGGCGGCTGAAGGTATATATAACGCGGTATTAGAGGGAGGCACTTTCACTTCAATTGAAAATTTGAGACAGCGCGCTAAAATAGGAAATTCCACTGTAGAAGCACTTCAAAAATTCGGCTGCTTAAAGGGGCTTCCAAAAAGCAATCAGCTAAGCTTTTTTGATGATATGGAAGCGTTCGGATAGAAAAATATGTTAGAGGGTTGAATATAATAGAATTCTACCCTCTAACTATAGTATTTATTTTTCTAAGACTTAAATGAGCATGGTTCATAATGTGCTAAAAACGACATCGTGTCGTTTTTACGGCAAGAATACTGTGGTTCAACAACTAATTCATGCAATTATTTCTAACTCAACTTTCCATTGATAAGTTTAAACACTTACAATTCAACTGGGAAAGTTGCGTTAATGACTATTAAGAATATTTCCATTCTCCTTTGCAACAGGTATCCATATTTCGAACTTATAATCTGGTGATTGCCTATTTAAGATATAATGTAGTGTTTTTTATTTAGACATTAAATAATGTTATTTTAAATACCAAACCATACTAATTTAAGCTCTATAAACGCAGTATCTATTAAAAGTAATTCTAGCTGCAAAGTATAAAAAGTGGTAGCACTATAAAAGTTCTACAGTTATGTAGCATTACCTTTATATATTATAGAAAATCAACAAAAATATATACTCATTAGACATTTGATAAACTTATATATATAATGCTAAATGTAAATTATATAATTAGAGCTAAAGTTGTAATTTCCGACATATGGAATGTTTAAGCAACAAATACACAAGGAGATAAACATGGACTGGGAAATTATTCGCAGCAACAAAAACAAATGGATTATTTTATTTACAGTTCTAATGGTAACTTTTATGGCTACATTAGATGGGAGTATTGTAAATGTAGCATTGCCTGTTATGACAAATGCTTTAAATGTAACATCTGCAAGTATTCAATTAGTAGTGACAAGCTACTTAATCATAATTTCAGCAACTATTTTGCTGTTTGGAAGATTGGGAGATATGATAGGCAAGTCAAAGATATTTATTTTTGGCATTGGACTATTTACACTAGGCTCTTTGCTTTGTGGAATCACAAGTACCCTTTCGTTTTTAGTTCTGTCAAGAGTCATTCAAGCTATTGGAGCTGCCGGAACTATGGCTAACAGTCAGGGGATTATCACCGAGGTATTTCCTCCAAATGAAAGAGGAAGAGCTTTGGGAATCAATGGAACCTTTGTTGCTTTAGGCTCATTACTAGGGCCTGCTGTGGGAGGATTTATTCTGGATGTTGGTAAATGGGAGTATATTTTTTTAATAAATGTTCCAATAGGTATAATTACTTTGATTTTAGGCATTAAGCTGCTTCCAAAGGCTACTAAATCAATAAAGGAAAAGCTGGATGGGTTTGGGGCTATTTTGTTTGTTTTTGCCATAGTCCCTCTGTTTGTAGCACTTGGAAAAGGGCAGGAGATAGGCTTTACAAATCCAATTATTCTGGGCTGCTTTGCAGTTTCTGTTATGGCCTTTATATTATTTGTTATGGTGGAAAGAAGGCAGCAAAACCCACTTTTACAGTTGGAGATATTTAAAAACAAATTGTTTTCACTTAGTATTTTCTGTGCATTTCTATCTTTTATAGCTATTTTTTGCTCAAATATTATTCAGCCCTTTTATCTTCAGGATGCAAGGGGCTTTTCTCCATCAACTGCTGGATTGGTGATGATGACCTATCCATTGGTTATTTCAGTTATTGCACCAGTGAGCGGATATTTGTCAGACAAGTTTGGATCTGCACTTTTGACATTAATTGGGCTGTCACTAACAACCTTGGGATTATTCCTAATGTCTAGCTTGACTGATTATTCTTCGAAGATAAGTATGGTAGTCTTTACAGCAGTTATGGCTTTGGGAAATGGACTATTCCAAGCACCAAATAATTCGCTGGTTATGTCCTCTGTTCCGCGTGATAAGCTGGGTATTGCCGGAAGTGTTAATGCCCTTATAAGAAATCTTGGTATGATATGTGGTATAGCATTATCAACTATAATTTTATATAATAGGATGAGCTACAAAATAGGATATCATGTAACAGATTTCGTAGTTGGAAGAAATGACGTTTTCATCTATGGTATGAGAATTGTATATATAACCGCTGCTTTAATATGTTTAGTTGGAGTGGCTTTAACAACTTCACGCTTGCTTAACAAAAAAACAAAGTCAGAAACTGTTTTGGAGTAAGGGGTTTATATACCTGTATACAATAACTGTTAAAATCCAAACAATACTTGGAAATAAATTCTAAATATTATGAATATAGTTTATTAAAAAATTATAGATATATAGTATTAATATATGATATAATTTTTTTTGGAGGGTCATACAATGGAACAAACATTAAAACTTATTCTTGAGAAGCTTAACAGTATGGAATTAGATATAAAG
>JAEWZA010000458.1 GCA_023395575.1 Bacillota bacterium | reverse complement strand
ATACTAGGACATAGAGTTTCTATAAGTTCAGAAGATGATATTTTTTTTCTTCTCCAATCATTTTGCACAAATAAATTTTCCATAATGTCATCACTTGATAGCCAAACACGTACCCTGGTTCCACCATCTTTGATAAATTCATCAGCATTTGATTTTCTTAAAATTGGTCTTGAAGAGGCTCCTTCATTAAACTCTAAAATTAAAGTATTATCTCTACCGTTTTCAAACCGTTTTGATGCTACAGTAACCTTTTTACCCCACATAAAAACAGAAAAGAACCCAATTCCATACCTTCCAGTAGATGTAAATCCCTTTGATTCAAGCCCCGGAAGTTCCTCGTGCATTAATGATGTTCCCCAAAAAGATTTACCAAAATCTAAAAATGGTCCAGTTAAAACCTTTTGAGACATCCCTACCCCGTTATCCTCTACTTCTATATATTGCCCATGACTGTCTCTACCAACTCTTACAACAATATTACCAAAGCCATCAGCTTCATTCTCAAGAATTCTTCTTGCTCGAATTCCATCTGATGCATTTTGAATCAGTTCCCTCAAAGGAACAATAACATTATCTCCATATAATTGTTTACCACCAATTCTACCAACAAGTTTGGCTACATCTGTAACTCTTATTTTCGCATCTACTGGTTGCCATCCTTCAACAGATATTAGTTTTGACAGCCTCTTTGTGTCTTCTATACATGATACACCAATCGCGTTTAATCTTTTTCTATTTGTATCCGCTAATAAAGAATCTACTTCTTTAAGTTCGTCATCTATCATTTGTAATGTATCATGGCAAACCCACCAACTATCTACTTCATTAAGTGTAAACGGCGATTTTGAAGTAAATACTAGCCTATTACGTTCAAGCCTTGGTTGATATAGCTTTTGCTGAAAGTTCCAATGAGTATCCGAGAAATTAGATGGCTTTCTAATAGCTCGTAATAACGACGGAGCCCTTCTATCATCAATTTGTATTGCGTCTGCAATCCTTAAAATACAAGCTAATTTAACTGGGTCTATAGTCCAACTTTGCGGAAAAATTCCTGGTGCACCAAGCATTTTAGGTAATTTAACCTCTAGTTCCTCAACCTTCCACCAATGACTATATGCAATTAGCCCAATAATTCTACCATAAGATTGTCTTAATTCAGTATTTTCAATTAAAAATAACTCTTTATCATCAGGGCTTTTCCAAGAAATAAGTACTAATCCTTCAGCTTGTTTAGCATGTAATAATCTAAGAGTATATTCCGTTGCAGTCTTTACTACTTCTTTGTCTATATCCAAAAAATCCGTCACACAAATTTGCCTATTTAATTTTTCTTTGAGTAAAGCTGCAGCAGTATCTATCCAAATTGACTCTTTTCTTAGTTCATCAGCTCCTTTTGGAAAAGCTGCTAAACCCATTCCCAAATCATGGATTAGAAATGCTCCCCCCAAAACAAATGCCTCAGTTGGAGTTAATTCAAAATTATCTTTTGTGACTATTTCTGCGGTTTCCCATAATGCATCAATATGAGAGATATCATGAACTGTGTATTCTGGCAAAACTCTCGAAATTTCAGCAGCAAGTATTTTTGCACTATCTCTAAATCTTTCAAATTCAACCCGTAATAAATCCCTTTCCTTTTGATATATATCAGGTTCAAGTTGCTTAGCAAGTGTCTTTTGCCACATTGTTGTTTGTTCATATCTATTCATGTTTTTGTCCCCTCGTTTACTGTACCAATATGAAATTATACTACCTATATACATCTTCAAGAATAAGACTACTTTTAAACCTGTTTAATTGTCGAAATTCTCTTCTATAGGTTAAACCTACTTATATTATTCAAGCTACTTTATATAACACTTTACCATTATACATCAAAATCTCAACAAAGTTATCCATTTATGACATAATTGTCAAAAATTTTTTTTAATCTTTACTTTTGTATCGATTAAACCTTTACTAATCTCCTCAGTTTTTTTCTGTTTTGTGACATCCCTTCATCAATAATTTCAAAACACTTTAACGTCCTTACAACAAATAAGCTCAGGGTCTTTTTTATTTGTAACTTGTTTTTTCTTGAAAAATTGAGAAATATCTAAGTTCAATCTATGACAATCAGGACTTATGCAGTTGCTGTAAATAATTTGTAAAAGGCATTCGTCATTTAGGAGTGTCTGAATTCAGAAAAATAAATTTAGGAAAATTTGCGAAAAACTTGACTTTTTAAAAGTCGCCCAATAATCGAAAAGGATGGTATTAATTACTGTTACTTCTAGATAAAATGGGTGGTACCTATGAAAAAAGCGAGTATGCCGAACTTTGAAAATCAAAAACATGGAGCCGGAGGCGGAATTCCGATATTAAAAACGATGTGGGACAAATTTGGTTTTTCTCACTTGTTCTTAAGTATAGATAAGCATTCTGGATTATCAGCTTGGAAGTTAGTATTTGCATATGTTACAGGGTTAGTAGCGAATTGCAGCTCTGTCAATAAAATTGCTGAGCATTGCAC
>JAEWZA010000397.1 GCA_023395575.1 Bacillota bacterium | reverse complement strand
ATGCAAGAGCGCAAGGTATTAGAGAAATTAAAAGATAAAAAATTTGATGAGCATATTAAAGAACAAAACAAAGCAGAGCAACTTGGAATAGACGAACTAAACAGTTTTAAGTTCAAAGACAACTAGCGATTAGGAGACGAAAATGGCTGAGACAAGAAATGACAATACTGAAAATTCTAATATAAATATTAACGAAGCATTCAAAAATCTTAGCAAAAGCCAAAATGGTAATAAGGGTAAAGGTAAGTCCTCAGAAAAAAGTGAGACAAAGAATGGTGTTATTTTTTATATAGTTTCCATCCTTGCTGCGCTTTTAGTGGTAGTTCTAATCATTGGTGGTGTTTTTTTATTTGCTATTAAGAATAATGTGAACGGTTTAGCTGATAGTATGGGCGATACCATTCAAAAGATACCGATATTAAGACTGGCTCTACCTGAAAAGCCAGATATTGAAGATGAAAAGAATATGACTGAAGAAGAAGTTAGGGCTAAGTACTCAAAACTAAGAGCTGACAAAATAGAATTGGATAAACAAGTCACAGATTTAAATAGCCAATTAGAGCAGATAAACAAACAATTATCTGCAAAGGACACAAGTTCATCTTTGCTTCAACAGCAAATGGATGCTCTTGAAAAAGATAAGCTAAAGCTTATATCAGATAATGATAAATTACAAAAAGATTTCCAAGGTGTTTCAGATGCTATAGCAAAAGGAGATACTGCTGCATTTAAAGCTTATTATGAAAAAATAGATCCTGAAACTGCCGCTAAATTATATGCTGAAATTTTGACAAATGAAAAAATTAGTGCTGATGTCAAAAAGTACTGTGCAATATATGAAGAGATGGATGCAGGTTCTGTGGCTGCGATCATGGAAGAGATGGGCACAGGTAAAATGACCTTAATTGTTGAAATCCTAAAAAATCTTAGTAAAGATACGTCTGCAGAAATTTTATCTGAAATGACACCAGCATTTGCTGCTAATGTTTCAGAGCAGCTTGCAAAGGTTTATAATGTTGAAGCTGCAAAAAGTGCAAAAAAATGATAGTTTTCCCAATAGGTAATTAGCGGCATTACATTAAGTGTGCTGCATTACAATAAATTAATTATTACTTATTTAAGGAGGTGAAAAAATGATATCTTACAGTAATACATCAAAATTACTATTTTCTCAAGGTCAAAATAATGCTATGAATGTAAAGACCAGGTCTTCTCAAAGAGCAACTGATACAGCATTTAAGTCTGTTTTTGAGAGCACTGTTAGCAGTAATTCAAGAGCTGAAAATGATAGAACTGTATCCAGAAGAGATAATAATACATCTCAAAACTCTGAGTCAAAAATTAAGTATAAGTCTTATAGAGACGTGGATAGAGATACGTCCATTAATTCAAAGGAAAGCTCAGTTGAAGATGTTAATGACACTGCTACAATACAAAATGTTGATTCAAAAGCTGAAGAATTACAAGACAAATCAAAGACAAATGATGAAACAATTAATGTATTGGCACAAATGCTTGGAATACAGCCAGATGAGTTAGTCAAGCTTGCAAATGAACTTGGTTTTAGTGCAGAAGATTTAAAAAATGCAGATAAGCTATCGTTATTTATGGATAAGCTTGCTAATGTTCTAGAACTTGATGCTTCACAGAAAGCTATGATGAATACTTTAGCTGTTGAAATACAAAAGCAGCTTGGCTCAGAAAATAATAAAGAAGCTGTATCAAACCTTGAGACTACATCTGATGGCAATGGAGATAAAACTAATTCTATTAACAATATAAAAACCGTTGACCTTTCAGAGATTGCCGAAGATATAAAGGCAAAGTTGGACAAATTGATTCAGAATGCTGAGGTAAGCTCAGAATCAGTTACTTCTGAGATATCCAAAGTCGTTGAAGCTATGAAAGCTCAAACTAAAGGTGTCGTAACTGCAGAACAAGCAGAATTAAAGACAGATATATCTGCTGATGTTAAATCAGTTACTGAGGTGGGTTCTGAAGAAGTTGCAGGAAATAAAGCAAAAGAAGCAGCAGCTGGGTCAGATAATTCTAAATCGAAAGAAAAATCTGAAAATTCAGAGTCTAGTAAGGCAGGAGCAGATGCAGAGATTATTAATAATCAAGTAACTGCAAACAATACCCAAAGTCAACAACAAAATGAGCAAAACATACAAGCCCTTGGTGATATAAAGATTAATGCTGTAAATAACCAAACACAGGTTCATAAAGCAGAATTTACAATGTCACAGCCAGTTAGAACTACTGAGGTTATGAATCAGGTTGTAGAGCAAGCAAAGGTTATTGTAGGTCAGGATAAGACAGAGATGATTATTCATTTAAAACCAGATCACTTAGGTAAGCTTGAGTTGAAGGTTGTAACAGAGCAAGGTATTGTTGCAGCTAAGTTTATTGCTGAGAGTCATCAGGTTAAAGAAATAATCGAAACAAATATGCAGTTATTGAAAGATTCTCTAGAAAAACAGGGATTGTCTATCGACAATGTAAGTGTTCAAGTTGGACAAGAGAAGCAAAGTGAATATAATCAACAAAATGCGCACCAAAGCAATAATAAGAATAACAGTATCAAATTTGGCGGTAGTGATACAAACACTGACAAGGTTGGATACAACGCTTTTGATACATTGCCTGAAAGATTTGCACAATATGGCAATGAGACAAATACTATTAATTTTACAGCATAAAAGGGGAGGTGAAAAAATATGGCAACAAGTGCGATAAGTGGTTCAGTTGACGATATTATAGCCAGAACAGAAAAAAACGCTAATACAAGAAAAACTGGCGGTGACTTAGGTAAGGATGATTTTCTAAATCTTTTAGTAACACAGCTAAGATATCAGGACCCTTTAGAACCTACTGATGACAAAGAATTTATTGCTCAAATGGCACAGTTTAGTTCTTTGGAGCAAATGCAGAATATGAATAGCGTTTTGACTAATTCTCAAGCCTTCAGTTTAATTGGCAAGTATATAACAGCAAATACTACTGATGAAGATACTTTAGAGGTAAAAACTATTCAAGGACAAGTATCCACTGTCAAAATGAACAATGGTAAGGTTTATTTAGTTGTAGATGATCAGGATGTTAGTATTGATAGTGTATCTGAAGTTGTTGATATTCGTTTTGCTAATTCTGATATATCCAATTATACTAATTTAATAGGGTTTAGGGTTAAGGGTGCTGTGTATGATTCCTCTAATGGCAACTTGATTTATTTAAATGGTGATGTAACTCAGATTCAAAAAGGAGCTACAGAGGACTATGCAGTAATGAATAATGTAAGTGTTAATATTGCAGAGATTACAGGATCAAAAAGCACAAGTGCTGATTATACTACTAAATATTTAGAAGAAAATATCGGCAAACAGGTTAATGTAACAATTAAGGATAAGGCTGGAAAGAAGGTTCCTGTTACAGCTACATTACAGAGTTATAGTATCGATGATAAAGGCAATATAACTGGAGTACTTGATGACGTATATATATCTGTTGACAGTGTAGCTAATATTCAGAAACCAGCATCACAAACAACAACTGAGCAATGAGAGAAGGTGAGTTATGGTTATAAATAATAATTATTCAAACAGAATAATAAATTCGCCTTTAAATACTGGGAAAGTCAGAACCAATAATGTTAGAAGTACCAATAATGCTCCTGCAGGAGTTGGATTTGAAAATTTTCTTCAACAAGCAATTGATAAGAGCACTGGAGTCAAATTTTCAAAGCATGCCGAATTGAGGATGCAGGCACGAAATATTGATTTAACCCAGACTCAGAAGGATAAGATTGACAATGCAGTTTCTATGGCTCAAAAAAAGGGCGTTAAGGAATCGTTGGTTATTCTGGATGATATGGCTTTTGTTGTAAATGTAAACAGTAAAACAGTAATTACTGCAGTAAACAACAATGAGTTAAAAGATAATGTTTTTACAAACATTGACGGTGCAATATTTGCATAGTAGTAAAAGTCAGCTGGACCCTATTGGGAGGCTGAATAACGTTCCTGAATGACGGACGGAACGATGAAATACCTTAAATAAATGAGGGGGTCAAAAAGTTATGATGAGATCGATGTTTTCTGGTGTTTCTGGATTAAGAGCACACCAGCAAAGAATGGATGTTATAGGTAATAATGTTGCAAACGTAAATACAGTTGGTTTTAAGTCAAGCAGGGTAACCTTCCAGGAAGTATTTAACCAGACACTTAGTGGTGCTTCAGCTCCTGATTCTGCAACAAGCAGAGGAGGTACTAACCCTATGCAGGTTGGTCTTGGTACAAGTGTTGGCTCTATAGATACACTAATGAGTACAGGAAGTTCTGAGAGAACTGATAATGCAACAGACTTGTCAATTTCAGGTGATGGTTTCTTTATAGTAAGAGGCTCAAGTGCTGATACTTACAAATTTACCAGAGCTGGTAACTTTGGATTGGACAAGTTAGGAAATCTTGTATCAGGAGGTGGCTATTTGGTCTATGGTTGGTCGAAAAAAAATGAAGATGGCACATTTGATACAGAAAGTCCAGTTGAACCAATAAATCTGTATAACGATAATCATAATGGAAATAAAAAGATAATTCCTGCTAGAGCAACTACAAATGCAGCATTTTCAGGAAACTTAGACGCCGCTAAACCTACGTCTGCCGAAACTCAATTTGCAGTACCATTTTCTGTATATGATGCATTAGGAAATAGTTATGAGCTTTCTGTTAATTTCAAAAAAACAGATATGGATGATACCGGAACAAATTGGGAATATACAGTTACACGTGACAATGGTACAGCAACACCTGATATCTTTCACACTGGAAATGTTAAATTTAATACAGAAGGAAGAATTATAGATGGCGCTACAGACGATTTTACTGTTGATTTAGATGAAAACTCTACAGGTGCTGCTGATTTTCCTATAAACTTGGATTTTAGAAATTTGACAATGTACGCTGCAGACAGCTCTGTTATTCCTTCAGATATAAATGGATATTCCACAGGTACGCTTACAACCTTTAGCATAGGTTCAGATGGAATTATTACAGGTATATACAGCAATGGTGAGCAGCAGGCATTAGGTTGTGTAGCCTTGGCTAGCTTCTCAAATCCTGCCGGACTTCAGAAGGTTGGAGATAATTTATTCATTCCTACAACAAATTCAGGAAATTTCACTAAGGGTTTGGCAGCAGGAACGGGTGGAACCGGCACTTTGACTCCAGGTACGTTAGAAATGTCAAATGTTGACCTTTCTAGTGAATTTACAAATATGATAATTACGCAAAGAGGCTTCCAAGCTAATAGTAGAATTATTACTACATCAGATGAAATGCTTCAAGAGCTAGTTAATCTAAAAAGATAATTAAGTAGAGTATTATTACTGCCAAAGACATTATTTTCCATGTCTTTGGTAGTATAGCTCGAAATTAACCTATTTTTGTAAATTGTTTTAAAATTATCTATTGTTTTTTTGGAGTAATAATATTATGATAAGATTAACTAAATTAAACAACTCATCTTTTGTAATAAATTGTGAGTTAATTGAAACATTAGAGAGTACCCCTGATACAGTAATAACATTAAACAACGGTAAAAAATATGTTGTTGCTGATAGTATTGATGAAGTTATCGATAGAGTGATTCAATACAAAAAGCGAATATTCGCTAACAAATATAATGATATGACAAGTGAAGTATGAGTTTGTTGTATTTATTAGATATAATGCTTTTACTTGATTTTTATTCAGCTAGATATTAACTTTAAGGAGGAAAAGGCTTTGGAGGGAAAAAGCAGCTATTTTGTTTTACTTGTTATAGTAGCATGTTTATCAATTACACTTGCTTTCCTTGCAATTGGCTATTTCTTTTTTGCCAGTGGTTCAAGCCCGGAAAAAGAAGTCATTGTAATTAGTGAAGTAATCCCAGGAGAAGATGAACTTTCAAATAAAGTTATTTTTGAGTCCAAGAATTTTAACCTGAAGAAGACTGATACTAAACAGATTGCAGTTATTTCACTTAGTGCAAGTATGAAGCATTTTAAGACTGTAGAAGAGTTAAAAAGTGAAGAGGAAGTTACAGCGAAAATTGATTTTTACAGTACAGAAATAAACTCCGCCATTGGTACATATTTCCAGGAATTAACGCTGGAAGATGTTGCTAAGAAAGGCACCAGAACTAAAGCAGAAGAAGACTTAAAAGAAATTATAAATGAGATATTAACTAAAAGTGATAAAAAGGCAAGTCCTCTAGTTTATTCTGTAACTTTTGACTACTGGTTTTATCAATAGGAGGTGGGCTTGTGGGGGATATATTATCTCAGAATGAGATTGATGAACTGCTAAAGGCTCTTACTACTGGAGATATAGATGTACAGCAGATTCAAACCACTAAAACAGAAAAGAAAATAAAACTTCATGATTTTAAAAAACCACCTAAATTTGCAAATGACCATAAACGTACGCTTCAATTCATTTATGAAAACTATGCTAGATTGATTCAATCATTTTTATCTGGATATTTGCGAACCTTGGTACAAGTTGATGTTTTATCAGTAGATGCTCTGCAGTACAGTGAATTCAGTAATTCACTAGCAAATCCTGTAGTACTTGCGGTAGTTGATTTTAGTCCATTAAATGGATCAATAATATTTGAAATGGATCCAAGCATTGCATATTCTCTTATTGATAGAATTTTAGGAGGAAGAGGATCTGCAATGGATAGAGTCAGATCATTTACTGAAATTGAGTTGGCTATATTAGAAAGAATTATTGTACAAATACTTAATCTTATGCGTGAGCCATGGGAGAGTATAATGTCTATAAAGCCAAGATTGGAAAAAATAGAAACCAATGCTCAATTTGCACAGCTTATTCACCCAAATGAAATGGTTGCACTGATTACTTTGAATGTTGTAGTTGGTGATGTGAAGGGTATGATTAATATATGTATTCCTCATATGGTTGTAGAACCTATAATGCCAAAATTGAGCACTAAACTCTGGTTTACAAGCAATGAATCTGAGAAGGTTGAAAATCACCAACAAGATATAGAGTTGAGGATAGAAAACACCTTAGTGCCTGTTAGAGCTATATTAGGAAATACAACAATAAATATTAGTGAATTTCTCGATTTACAAGTTGGTGACGTTGTGCCGCTTGAATCAAATATAAATGGCAGCTTAGAGATAATGGTAGGAAATATACCTAAATTTTATGCTAAGCCTGGAGTTAAGAAAAACAAAATTGCAGTAAAAATAATTGATGTGATAGGAAGGGAGGAAGAATAGAAATGGGAGATATGCTTACACAAGCAGAGATTGATGCGTTACTAAATGGTACTTCCTCTTCAGATGATGATAATGATGTTAGTGATATAGCTTCTGATGAAATGGGAAACAATCATAGCTCTGGTGATAGTTTATCAACACAGGAAATTGATGCCTTAGGTGAAATTGGTAATATAAGCATGGGTACTTCTGCAACAACACTGTTTACTCTTTTATCACAGAAGGTAACAATAACAACACCAAATGTTACTATAACAACATGGGAGGAATTATCAAAGAGTTATTCTTCACAATATGTAGCTGTTAAGGTAGAATATACTGATGGATTAATTGGCAGTAACTTATTAATACTTAAGCAAGATGATGTAAAAGTAATTACTGATTTGATGATGGGTGGTGAAGGTTCGATAGTTGAAGGTGAACTAAGCGATCTTCACTTGAGTGCAATAAGCGAGGCTATGAATCAAATGATTGGTTCTTCAGCCACTTCTATGTCATCAATGTTTGCTAAAAGAATAGATATTTCACCTCCAAAAGCATACATGGTTAGCTTTGAAGATGGTGACCCCTATGGTGACTTTGAAGTTGGTGAGCAGTTGGTTAGAGTTGCATTTAAGATGGTAGTTGGTGATATAATTGACAGTGAGATAATGCAATTGTTGCCTATGAAATTTGCTAAAGAGTTGGTAGGTCAATTGTTTAATTCATCTAATTCAAAAAAGGAACCTGAACCACAAATACAAGAACCGATAATTCAACAAGCACCGGCTCAGCAACCAGTGATGCAGCCACCTCCAGTGCAGCAGCAACCAGTTCAACAGCCAGTTATGCAACAACCAATGATGCAGCAGCCTATGATGCAGCAACCAGTAATGCAGCAGCCAATGCAAGGATATGGATTTGGTGGAGGATATCAAGAACCTCAGAGACCAAGAAATTCTGTCAGTGTTCAACCTGCACAGTTTCAAGCCTTTGATGATGGTTTATCTGCTTCAGAGAAAAAGAATATTGGCCTTATAATGGATTTACCTCTGCAAGTTACAGTAGAATTGGGAAGAACTCAAAAACTTATTAAAGATATTTTAGAATTTGGGTCAGGCTCAGTAATAGAATTAGATAAGCTTGCAGGTGAACCAGTTGATATTCTGGTTAATGGAAAAGCTATTGCTAAAGGTGAAGTTGTTGTTATTGGTGAAAGCTTTGGTGTTAGAATTACTGACATAATTCATCCATCAAAACGACTATAGTTATAAAATCAACGAATAATTAAGGAGAGAGAAAGTTATGGGTAAAAGTATTTTAATTGTTGATGATGCAGCATTTATGAGAATGAT
>JAEWZA010000396.1 GCA_023395575.1 Bacillota bacterium | reverse complement strand
CCCTAAGGAATATTTGGAGCTTTTTGAAATCCAGTTTATAAATTCACCCCAAGCCCCACCATTATATTTGTACTTTGCTTTCATAACCGCATAGCGCCCACCATTAAATTGCTCTAATTCAATATTTTCATCATTGGCTACAAAGTCTTTTTCAACTGTCACATGTATTTTATAAAAGAAGTCTTCCTGCCCCATTCTATCATGATTATAATAGGCAAAGAATCTATGCTTTTTGCCATCCTCGAACAAGCCTTGCTGCTTTGCCCAATTCAAAAAGAACTTGCGCCCTTTTTCAATAGCATCTTTTCCAGTAAACTTATATGAAGCTGTCCACATTGGCTCTACATCAACAAAAGTCTTTGTAGTATCTACATCTCCCCTCTCCATGATTGGCATATATAAATCTACTCCACCAACGTGATTAAACTCATCGTCAAAACCCAAATGTTCCTCTAGCCACTGATGTCCACCAAAAGCATATTTACTATCTTGAAGCCAATTTTGAAAGCGTTGCCACGCCTTTATTATTTCTTCACCTACATCGCCATTTCCATCTCTTTTAATTCCAGTAACAGCATAAAGGCCGCCCTCTAAAATCTTAGTTTTGACATTCTCATCATCTACTTGAATTGAGTCATTTATTGTAACACATACCTCATACCCATACTCTGTCTGCGTTGGGGATGTCGGACTTGGATTGTTATAGCCAAATATTCTTAATCCATCTTTCTCCATATCCAAACCACTATTTTTCAGCCATTCACTAACAACTTTAAATGCGCCATTTTCAGGATTTGTTCCATAATAACAATAATACGCCACCCTTACTGGCTCAAGCTTCTTCAGCACCTTTATATTTGGGTACTTTTCCAGCAACTCACTATCCTGAATCTCAAAATATTTATCCAAAACACTCATCCTCTCAAAACTAAATTCAGTCTGCTGATATCTCCACTCACTAGGCAAAAATCTTGTGATACGTTTGAATGCCCTTGAAAATGAGTCCTGACTTTCAAAATCATATTTAACAGCAATATCCATAACTCTAATATCACTGTTACGCAGCTCTGAAGCTGCAAGGCTAATTCGCCGTAGCCTTATATACTCCTTCACAGAAAAACCTACAAGCGCAAAAAATATCCGATAATAGTTTGACTGTGACATAAATGCTTCTCTGGCGGCATGATTTAAGTCAATTTTATTTTCGATATTGCTTTCAATGTAATCAATAGATTTTTGTATTCGTTCATAATAATTCATCAAGAAGCGCTCCTAAAATATCTTAATAAGATAAGAATATAGTAGCATATGTGTTTTAGAATTGTCCGACTTTTTTTCTAATTATTCTTGTTTTATTAGGGAAGTTAAAAATCATGTTAATATTCAAAACGAAAAACCCAGAGTAAGCTTCAAAAATCTTTATTTAAGTAATTTTGGATATTCGGTTGAACCATGGACTATACGATATACAAATACAGTATTAGATATCAATTTATATACGCAGACATATTCACCACAAACTAATTTTCTAAATCCATGCTTTTGTAAAAAATCATCTGAGTGTTCAACTCCACACAATGGATAATCTTATAATTTCTCAATTGCATCAAGTAATTTATCAGTAATTCTTTGAGCAGATTTTGGCCCCACCATTTGAAGATGATAATCAGCAATCTTTTCAATGTCCATTAATGCTAAAGATAAAATTTCCACTTTAAACTTTTGCATTATTATATTTCTCCTTCAATCTATTTCTAACATCTTCTACTAAAAAAGTTGGCTCTCCAGCAAGTCTCGAAAACTCAGCTTCTAAAATTTTAGACCTGTGTATGAGCTTCTTTTCCCTTTCTTCAAATGCTTCAATACTCATGACTACTATATCACCCTCGCTATTTTTTGTATTATAAATAGGTTCTTCTGTCAAATGTGCAAGAGAAGATATAACTCCATATTCGTTTCTTAGCTTAGTTGATGATTTTATTTGCATATATAAACCGCCATTAATTTTGCATATAATAATATATTTATTATATCACTATTCTATTTTAATTAATGTAGATTTTTTTATTGTTTTAGTAAACCAAATCTCAAAATATGTGGTATTCGTTACACAATAAAAGGTCTCCTATAATTTTGTATTTTATCATAGAAAACCCTTTAGCAATTCAAAATTATGATCTTTTAAAATTAGCTATTGTTTATATAACGTAAAATGTGGGCGCCGCTCTTCTAGACATATAGCAGTCTTTAAATTTAGCTATTGTTTATGAAACGTGCTGGAGAACTACCGGTATATTTTTTAAAACCTTTATAAAATATTTATAATCAGAAAAACCAACCATTTCTGCAATTTCATAAATTTTATACTGATTTTCTCTTAACAAATCCACTGCTTTTTGAATACGGTATCGGTTTAAATAATCATTAAATGTATACCCTGTTTCTTCCTTAAATTTTACATTTAGATATGTGCAGGATACTTTACATTGCTCACTAATATCAGAAAGAACCAATCGTGTAGAATAATTATCATGAATTGCTTGAATCATATAATCTATATAACGATTTCCCGTTTTTTTCTCTTCAAATTCTAAAATTTTGTACTTTTTCTTTTCAACATCAATCTGGCGAATTGCATTCTGAATTTTCGTATCGGTATTTCTCTTGGCCTGAATTTTTCGAATAGCCTCATAC
>JAEWZA010000375.1 GCA_023395575.1 Bacillota bacterium | reverse complement strand
GTCTGTAACTATGCATGCACCATTTTTTAAATAATCTATTGCCTTCTTAACCACATCCTCCGAAAAGCAAAGATTGTCTACATATTCAAAATCAGCTGTGGTATGGATTACTCTTTTTAAAACTGGTGCATTTTGTTCATTAATTTGTATTTCTGAGAGTTCCTCAGAAATTATTTCAAAGCTTCTTTTCTCAATATCGATTGGCTTCATTCTTTGCATAATAACCTCCACGAGCCGCATATCGGCCACAAAATCTCATAAAAAGTATTGATTTCACCACCTGCTTATCTACATTCCACTTCGCTGCATTTTTGAACAAATTTTCTGGCACAGTCTATATTTCCGTAAAAATGCATGTGCGGATATCCTGCAAAAAGTGTGTCTGTTGCAAAAATGCAATCCCATTTCTTGTCCGAATTAGGTTTAGCTGCCTCAAAGTCACTGCCATTGTTGTCACTGTTGCTATAGTGAAATTCGTGAGCGTTAAGTCTATCCCCTTTTAAACACAAGAGATTATCTCTCTTTGCCTTCAAGGTAGCGTACCCAAATCTGTCTAGCTTTTTTTGTAGAGTGCTACTTCCTTTTATCACATCCACCATAGGATTACTAATACCCTTCATGTCAATGATAGCCTGCTGTAGATACATAAAACCACCACACTCTGCATATGTAGGCGTTCCTTTATTTATGGCCTTCTTTATATCCCTTAACATACTTTTGTTTTGACTGAGCTCTTTAGCATACAATTCTGGGTATCCACCACCCAGTATTAGCCCGCTAATATTTTCAGGTAATGCCTTATCATGTAATGGTGAAAAAAATGTAAGCTTTGCCCCCAGTTGTTTCAGCAGTTCCAAGCTATCCTGGTAATAAAAACAAAAGGCTAAATCCTTTGCAACAGCAATGTTACAAGGATATTTATCATTAAATTTTATAGGTTCATATTCCAAAGGTAAAGCTGTTTGTGCCAGCTTTAGCAAACCATCTATGTCAATATATTTTTCCACATTTTCTGCCAGCAAGTTCAGCTTTTGTTGCAAATTCTCTAATTCACTTGCAGTAACAAGACCTAGATGTCTACTCTCAATCATTGCTTCCGGAAGCCTTGGTAAAAATCCCAGAACTTTAAGCTGTGTGTGTTCTTCTATCATATGCTTGTACATGGGATATGTTCCAGGTGATACTGCATTGATAATAATGCCTTTTATATTATTGGGCATAAAATCAGCATAGCCTTTCACCATAGCTGCTATAGACAGTGACATTCCTGTACCATTGACCACCAATACAACAGGTGTTCCCGTATGCTTGCTGATTGAATATGACGAATAGCTTCCATCATTTCCAAGCCCATCATAAAAGCCCATAACACCTTCTAATACTGAGATATCTGTATTTTCACTATTCTTGGCAAAGAGATATTTTACTGTATTTTCTCCACATAGGAATTCATCAAGATTTCGTGATTTTGTTCTAATTATTTCAGTATGAAACATTGGATCTATGTAGTCAGGCCCGCACTTAAAGGCTGCAGTTTTTATGTTTCTATTAATAAGTGCTTTTAATATCCCACAGGTAACAGTTGTTTTCCCACATCCGCTTCCAGTTCCAGCTATCATTACTCGTGCAAAATTACTCACTTCCATATTTCTTCACGCTACCTTTTTAAAATAATACTAATTCATATTACAGCTAGTCACTTTTCACTACTGGTTTCGCCTTCACATTTATCTTGTACCTGTAATAATATATACTGGATTATTTGCATTCATCATATGATATGCCCCCGCTTTTTTGGAGACTGATACATTAATACACACTACATCTGCTATAAGACCATGTTTTTCAAAAGCTGTAACTGCCTCATTTAAAGTTTCCAATGTAATTGCATTTGCAACCAGTTTGATATCAGTATTTTTCTCAATAAGCAAATGAACTATTTCATTCATATTTCCACTGCTTCCACCAATAAACGCCTTATTAGGTTTCGGAAGCTTCAAAAATGCTTGAGGAGCATTTCCATGAATGACATAAACATTATATCCACCAAGCTTACAACGGTTCTGATTTATAAGAGCTACTCCATCTTCCTTTTGTTCTATTGCATAAACATATCCATCATGCGCTTTTCTTGCTATCTCTATAGCAACAGATCCGGTTCCTGCTCCTATATCATAAACTACATCACAAGGTTCAATAGCAAGCTTTGATAATGTAATACAACGAACCTCTTCCTTTGTCATTGGAACATCTCCACGGATAAAATCACTATCTTGCAATGGTAAATAACAATTCACAAAGTTATCATTTTCAATTAAAAGCACAGTAAGGTCATCAAAAGAATATTCCGAAAGCTCTCTAGCAGTTCCCTTTACAATACGTTCATTTGACATTGAGAGATTCTCTCCTGCAGTAACACTAAGTTCTCCAAGTCCATTATCCATTAGGTTTCTGCATACAGCATCGGCTTTATTATTGCCTCCCGTAAGTACAAACACTTTATGGTTATATGAAACCGCACCTAAGATAGAATTTTCTCTTCCATGTAGACTCACAACCTTCATATTTTCATAGCTAGTACCTGTTTTTGAGCAAAAATATTGTAGGCTACTGATACCACAAATAACCTCTATATCGCGGTTATTTGAAAGTTTATGCTCAAGCTTTTTTGTAAAGCTAAAAAAGCCTGTATCTCCAGATACCAATACTCCAATAGATTCACTTTCACATTTCATAACTTCCTGCTGTATTTGCGTAACAGAGCTTTCAATTATATCTTGTCTTACATTTGAAAGTTGCTGCGATAGCCTTTTGCAACTGCTATAAACTACATCACAGGTTTTGATAAGCTGTAGTCCCTTTTCAGTTAAAAACTCCCTAGACCCAGTACCAGCACCAATTATATAGAGTTTCTTTTTCATAAAGCCTCTCTAATACGATCCGCTAAAACATCAGCAAGTCTTAGATCAACTCCTAAGGTTTTTCCCATTTTAACTGATATGTCTGGATGGTCTTTCAAATATTCCTTGATTTCTCCGGGAACATCCTCACGAATATGAATTCCTTCAAAAAGGAAATAAGGAACTACAATTATTTCGTTTGCGCCCTTACCGACTAATATATCCAGACCCTTTTCTAGATTGATATCAGAAAATTCCATGTACGCTGTCTCTATCAGGACATTTGGTAACTGGTTCTTTGTCATTTGAGTTATTTTTTCTAAAGTATTCAGTGTGTTTTTCTCACGGCTTCCATGAGCCAATATTAAAATAGCTTTCATATTCTACCTCCATTAGTTTTATTTGTTCCTGCTAATCGCATAAAAGTCTCATATGACCAGTGCAAAAAATCTTATTCACACATCTCCATGAAAGTTTGTTCGATTGCATTTAAAGTATTTTTTATATCATCTTCACTATGTGCTGCACTTACAAACATGGCCTCAAACTGTGATGGCGTAAGATATATACCTTTTTTAAGCATACTATTGAAATATTCAGCATAAGTCATGGTATTATAATCTTCTTGGTCTATTTATCATCCTTTTTGCCAAATAAAGGCTTATTCATAAACCAGTCAAAACTATTTGATAGTTTACAAACCTCTCCGACCACAATAATTGCAGGGGATTTTTATTTGCTGTTCCCTTGCCTGTTGTTACAATGTTTCAACGGTAGCTATCAATTTTTTTTGATTTAATCTTGTCCCATTTTCTACTATTGCTGCAGGCGTATTCTTTTTGAATCCAGCTTCCATCAGTCCATCCATAATATATGAAAG
>JAEWZA010000400.1 GCA_023395575.1 Bacillota bacterium | reverse complement strand
ATCGAAAAATTTCATTTTGAATCTAGTCATTATAACGAGGCAATAAAAATATCTTCTACTACTATAAGTGGTGGGTACGGCTTTGGTTATAAGACAGTGAGAATATCTTAGGCCTCGTTGAAATGCCGCTAATGAAATGAATTTTTTCTACAATCGAAAAATTTCATTTTGAATCTAGTCATTATAACTAGGCAAGAAAATGTCCCCACTTCTGTAAGTGGCGAGTATAGATTTAGTTATCAGACGATAAGAATATCTTATTACTATTGTGTCGCCAGTGCTATAGACGAAATAGTAAGTTTATGGATATAATATTTAGTGATTTTAATGGTAAGTATTACAAATTATGATTTTTGGGAGGTAGGCATGGCAAACTTGAATGATTCAGAGGAAAAATTTAATAAGATAATAGAAACAAATGGCATAAGGGTTTTCGATATAAAGACAAACAAGTTTAAGACTAATACCATTAATGTTTTTTTTCAAGATGATTTAAATGTCAATTCTGTTTCTCTTAATGCTCTTTTTCCTTCGGTTTTAAGAAGAGGTTGTAAGGGGCTTCCAACAATAAAGGAAATTAATTTATACTTAGAAGAGCTTTATGGGGCGGTATTTGATTGTGGAATTGTTAAAAAAGGTGAGAAGCAGATAATACAATTTTATTTTGAATATATATCTGACAAATATACTTTAAATAATAGTAGCAATTTTGAAAAGGCTTTTGAATTTCTTATAAATATGATTTTTAATCCTGTTTTACAAGATGGTATATTTAATGAGCAATATGTTGAGCTGGAAAAAAGCAATTTAAAAATGCTTATTGAGAGTAGAACTAATGACAAGGTTCAATATGCACAAGAAAGATGTCATGAGTTAATGTGCAAGGATGAACCCTTTGGACTATACGAGTATGGTTCAATAGAACAAATAGAGAGAATAACTTCAGAAGAGCTATATAAGCACTATAAAGAAAAAGTGAGCACTTTGCCAATGGATATTTTTGTAACAGGTGAACTTACGGAAATAGATATTGATATAATTAAGGGTAGATTAAAAAGTATAAAAAGAACTGCTCAAAAGGCATTAAGTACTAGTATTGTTAAGAAATATGTTGATAAGGTCAGATATTTTGAAGATAAAATGGATGTTAATCAAGGAAAACTCTCATTAGGCTTTAGGACCAATATATCAGCTAAAGAGGATGAGTATTACACTTTAATAGTCTACAATGGCATACTAGGCGGAGGAATGCATTCAAAGCTCTTTCAGAATGTAAGAGAAAAGGCTGGATTGGCTTATTTTGTATTTGCTAGCCTGGAAAAGTTTAAAGGCTTAATGCTTATTGAAAGTGGTATAGATATAAATGAAAAAGATCATGCAAAAGAACTTATTCTTAAGCAACTTGAGGATATTCAGGCTGGAAATATATCGGATTATGAATTAGATGCCACAATTAAGATTATAGAAACTGGAATTCGTTCACTTAAGGATAGTCAAATGCAAATTGTAGACTTTTATTTAAGCCAATTGATAGCAGGAACCAATGATACAATGGAAGATGTGATAAAAAAAACAAAGGGAGTTACAAAGCAAGATGTAGTCAATGTTTCAAAAAAGATACTGCTGGATACGGTATATTTTCTTACATCTAAAGAGCTCGAAAAATAACTTTATACGAACATTGTGCATTTTTTGAGCGACAAAAACCATAAATGATTTTTGTCGTGTGTAAATGTTCGTATGAACATGGTGCATTTTTCGAGCCACAAAAACCCAAAATGGTTTTTTACAGTGTGTAAATGTTTGTACGAACATGCTGCATTTTCGGACTCAAAAAACACAAGTGGTTTTTGCCAGTGTGGATGGGACAGCAAAAAGGTGCTGCGTACCTCCACCATTACTTTACTAAATTTTGTGCCCAAATGGGGCGTGGGAGGATATTATGAAATTTGAAACAATTGAGTATAACAAATATGATGAAAAATTATATAAATATGAACATAGTAGTGGATTAAAATGCATTGTAGTTCCCAAAAAAGGTTATAGCAAAAAATATGCTACCTTCTCAACTCAATACGGCTCAGTAGACAATGAATTTATTATTCCAGGTGAAAAAGATAAAACAAGGGTGCCTGATGGAATTGCTCATTTTTTAGAGCATAAGCTTTTTGAACAAAAAGATGGAAGTGTTATGGATAAGTTTTCTGCATTAGGTTCAAGACCAAATGCATATACAAGCTTTAACCAGACTGTATATCTTTTTTCTTGTACAGATTTGTTCAAAGAAAATTTTGATTTGCTTTTAAATTTTGTACAGAATCCTTATATAACAGAGGAAAGTGTTGAGAGAGAAAAGGGGATAATTGGACAGGAAATAAATATGTATCGTGATAATCCTGGTTGGAGGGTTTCTTTCAATCTATTAGAAGCCTTGTATGAAAAACACCCAGTCAAGCTGGATATTGCAGGTTCTATTGAAAGCATAAGCAAAATTACTAAAGAAACTTTATATAAATGCTATGAGACATTTTATCACCCATCCAATATGGTGGTAACAGTAGTAGGAGATGTAGACCAAAATCAAGTGTTTGAACAAATAGAAAAGAACATTCAGTCTACAAAAAAAGTTTCCGAGATAAAGAGAATTTTTCCTGATGAAAGCGAAGGGCTAAACAAAAAATATGTAGAACAAAAAATGCCTGTTTCCACACCTTTGTTTTATATTGGTTTTAAGGATGACAGTTTTAAGCTTCAAGGAACAGAAATACTGAAATATACTGTGGCAATAAAGTTGTTATTATCAATGATTATAGGTAAAAGCTCAGAATTATATTCAGAGCTTTATGATAAAGGACTTATAAATTCTACCTTTGAGACGGATTTTTCGTTAGAAAATAGCTATGCGTATTCTATGTTAGGTGGAGAGTCTATTAATCCTGAGGCAGTTAAAGATTTATTAGTTAAGGAAATAAGAAGGCTACAGGATAATGGTCTTGAACCAAATGTGTTTGAAAGACTTCAAAAGTCATCAAAAGGCAGGTTTTTAAGACAGCTGAATTCTGTTGAGAGTATTTCTCGTACATTCTTAAGTTTATATTTTAAGGGTGTAACAATGTTTGATTATTTTAATGTTTATGATACAATAAGCTTTGATTATATTACAGATGTATTTTATAAGCATTTTGATATTGAAAAAATGGCATTGTCTGTTGTAAAAAGCCCGAAAATATAATTTAGTGCGAACATCGTGCGTTTTCGGGCAAAGAAAACCCGCAAGCGGCTTTTCAATCAATAATTGAGGGCTCAGATATGGTTTGGGAGGTCCCGAAAATATAATTTGGTGCGAACATCGTGCGTTTTCGGGCAAAGAAAACCCGCAGGTGGCTTTTTAATCAATGCTTGAGGAGCTCAGATATGGTTTGAGAGAGCCCGAAAATATAATTTAGTGCGAACATCGTGCGTTTTCGGGCAGAGAAAACCCGCAAGCGGCTTTTCAATCGATTATTGAGGAGCTCAAATATATAGTTTTGTGCCTAAATGGGGCGTGGGAGGTTATTATGAAGGAGAGTACCCTTGTAAGTTTTCCAAATATGAATTTAGACTTTAATATTTCAAGTGAGGCTTTTAGAATTTTTAATATGCCAATATATTGGTATGGGATTATAATAGCTTTTGCCTTTTTTGTATGTGTAATTTGGGCTATGAAAGATACAAAAAAGTTTGATTTAGTACCTGATACAGTAATTGACTTGATGCTGTTTGCTACACCTGCAGCAATAATTTTTGCTCGAATATACTATGTTATATTCAGCTGGGAGAATTATAGCTCAAATTTATTAGAAATTTTCAATACTAGAAATGGTGGTCTTGCTATATATGGTGGTATAATTGGCGCCATTATCACAGCCTACTTTGTAGCACGATATAAAAAAATACCTACTTTTAAATTTTTCGATTTTGCCATTCCATATGTAGCACTTGGACAAGCAATAGGACGTTGGGGAAACTTCTTTAATCAAGAGGCTTTTGGTACAAACACATCACTTCCATGGGGAATGACCAGCCCTGTCACGAAAGCTTATTTACAAAATAATATGGAGCAAATACAGCAATTGCATGGAATAACAGTGAATCCTGATTTACCTGTTCATCCCACTTTTTTATATGAATCAATTTTAGATTTGGCTATATTTGTATTCTTAATGTGGTTAAGAAGGAAGAAGAAGTTTGATGGTGAGGTTTTTTGCTTTTATTTTATAACTTATTCTCTTGGAAGAGCATTTATTGAAGGACTTAGGACAGACAGCCTAATGCTTGGAAATTTGAGAGTATCACAGCTTTTGTCAGTCCTACTTGTAATTGCATTTGGTATTTATATTGTGTATAAGAGAATAAAATTAAAAAATGAAAGCCTTGAACAAGGATATACTGGACAAAGCGCATATGCTGATATACTCAAAGAAATTGTGGAAGAGGAAAACTCGGAAGTTGAGAAAAATATTAATAGGCTAGTTGAAAATGACCATATTGAGGTTGATAATCAATTGGAAAAGAACATAGTTAGTGACATTGATAAAGATATTGAGCAATCTATTGAAAATCAAAATAAAGAACACAATGAATAAGAAAATTGCTATTTAGGAATGGTGAAAAATGTATTTTGTTGAGAAGCTAAAACCCCAGAATCCATATAAAAGGTTTGATTATTTACTGTTTTTTTCAGTTCTGATATTATCTGTTATAGGGCTTTTTGTTTTAAATAGTGCAGTTTTTGATAAACCCAATATATTAAAGTCGCAAGTGCTGGCTTTTATAATGGGTATAGCGTTATGCTTGATTCTGAGTGCAATTGACTATAAAAATCTTAAATTTTTAAGCTTATTATTTTTCTTTGGTGCAATGGGATTAATGGTTGTAACATTAATTATCGGAACTGGTGAGGAACTAGGTAATAAAAATTGGATTAGAATAGCAGGTATGAGTGTTCAGCCTTCAGAATTTGCAAAAATCGCATATATAATCCTAGCCTCAGTTTTTTTGGAGAGAATTAAAGACAGTCAGGAAAAAAACAAGTCAGATATTATTAAGTTTATTGTTTATTCATGTATAGCTATTGGGTTTGTTCTTCTACAGAAAGATTTAGGAACGGCTTTGGTATTTGTGTTTATATTCCTTATATTTATTTTTATTGTAGGAATACCCTATAGATACATATTTATCCTATGTGGATGCTTGGCTCTATCATTGCCGTTTATATGGGTTTATGTACTAAATGATAAAAGAAAGGAAAGAATTTTATCATTTATTTCTCCCGAAATTGACCCATTAGGGGCAGGTTACAATGTTATTATGTCAAAAATGGCAATTGGGTCTGGGCAATTATTTGGTCAAGGATATGGAAGGGGGATTCAGACTCAAAGCGGAAGTGTTCCAGTAAATGAGTCGGACTTTATATTTTCTGTAGTTGGTGAGGAACTAGGTTTTATTGGTGGAATGATAATAATAGTACTGGGATTGTTTATTATACTAAGGTGTATCCATATTGCTAAAAATGCAGGTGATACTTATGGTTCTTTTTTAGTAATTGGAATTACCGGTATGATTTCATTTAATTTTATAGAAAATATAGGTATGAGTATTGGAATACTTCCAGTAACAGGGTTGCCGTTGCCTTTTGTTAGTCAAGGAGGTACAGCAATGCTAGTATATTTCATTGCAATTGGAATTGTGCTAAGTGTGACTATCCGAAGTAAAAAAAGCAGCTTTAGTTCTTCTCAATAGCAAATACTAAACTAAATACTAGTACTTTTGGCCTATAAAGACAGGATATTATACCTGTCTTTATTTTTTTTAGCAATGAATTATATAAAAACTCTTGTAAAATTCATGTTTTTGCAATAAAATATCCATATAAGTGGTAAGAAGTGGTGCAAAGTGGAGGGATTTAGTTAAGTGAGGGGTGTACAATTTGTTTTATGGTGAGTATCAACATACAGTTGACCCAAAAGGTAGAGCAATCGTACCCTCAAAATTTAGAGAGGGCTTGGGAGACAAGTTCATAATAACAAAAGGACTTGACTGCTGTTTATTTGCATACTCATTAGAAGAATGGACAAGTCTTGAAAATAAACTAAAAACACTTCCATTTACAGATAAGGATGTTCGTGCCTTTATTAGATTTTTCTTTTCTGGTGCAGCCGAGTGTGAGTTGGATAAGCAGGGAAGGATTCTTATACCACAAAATTTACGTGAATATGCAGCTCTCGAAAAGGACATAGCTATAATTGGTGTTTCTTCAAGGGTTGAGATATGGGATAAGACAAATTGGCAAAAATATAATAGCGATGACAATATAAGTGCAGATAAAATTGCAGAAAAAATGGCTATGCTAGGTATATAGAAT
The DNA here is from genome assembly GCA_023395575.1 of Bacillota bacterium. GTDB lineage: Bacteria > Bacillota > Clostridia > Acetivibrionales > DSM-1351 > Ruminiclostridium. Next base: position 721 of record JAEWZA010000400.1, on the reverse strand, counting down.
AAATTAGAATTTTATGACGTTTGCCTCAACGAACAAAGAGGTTCTCACAAAGCAGTTTGCTCCACACAATAAAAAAGTGTTTTTTGTGTCAGAAAACGATTTGGAGGTTAGTAAAGAGAAAACTTTGAGGTGTATGATGGAATTTAAACATAAATCTGTATTGTTAGATGAGTGCATTGAATATTTAAATATAAATCCCGAAGGTGTTTATATTGACGGCACTATTGGAGGGGCAGGACATTCATCTGAGATATACAGAAGATTAAATTCAAAGGGCTGTTTGATTGGCCTAGATCAAGATAGCTTTGCAGTTGAAACCTCTCTTAAACGCCTTAAAGAAATAAAAACAGAAGCAAGTTTTAATATAGTAAATACAAATTTTAAAAATATTAAAAAGGCATGTGGAGAATTGGAGATTGCTGGAGTTGATGGTATTCTGCTTGATTTGGGAGTTTCATCCCATCAGCTCGACGAAGCATCTAGGGGGTTTAGTTATCAGAATGATGCACCCTTAGATATGCGAATGGATAGGAGTTCAGAATTGTCTGCATATCAAATAGTAAATGAATATTCTGAGCAAGAAATATATTGTATTATTAGAGATTTTGGTGAAGAAAAATGGGCGTCAAGAATTGCAAAATTTATAGTAGAAGCTAGAGCAGTAAAATCAATTGATACAACTTTTGATTTGGTTGATATTATAAAAAGGGCAGTTCCAAGT
>JAEWZA010000338.1 GCA_023395575.1 Bacillota bacterium | reverse complement strand
ATATTATGCGACATATTTTAACATAATTCTATACATTTTTACTAAATATCCGCTCCACGAATTTAATTATATATTATATTTGTCACAAAGTAAATATTAAAAACAATAATTTTATATATATTTATATTAAGTAATTTTTACGTTTATATGTATAAGTTATTTTTTTAAATACTTTAATTATATATTTAGTCTTTTGATAAATTTAGTTGTGATTTTCCCACTAATTGGTATTTTGACAGAGCATTTTAATAAAACGCGATTATTCTCTATATAATCTCATCCAATATTGAAAGTTTATTTTACATGTGATATTCTAAGTATAGGTCTTCATAATATTAAATTAATGGTTCCAAAACATTTTATTAATCCTTATAATTAATTATCCAAAAGCATTACTATAACCATAATATATTTTAAAGACTAAAGCTTCATAGCATTCATACTAATTTATTACTATAGCGAGGCAAGAAAACATCCCCAACTTCTATAAATAGGGGTACCACTTTAGTTTTCCAACACCAGAGTTAATTATTGTTTATGCGAAGAGAACGATGAATGCGCTAAAAGCAAACTTCATTTTTCAAACTAACCTCTATTTTACCAGTACCATCCGCGACACATATAGTAATTAAATGTATGGTTATTGCTTGATTCACTCAAAATCCGAAGGACCGATAGATGCACGAAATTTGAACTTTGCATTATTCAAGCAAATAATTGAATTGGTATATTACATATTTAGAATTTTTCGTAATAATTCATTTTTACTAAAAAGGAGATATATATGTTAAATGACTTAATGAAATTAAACCCTTCAATGGAAATAAACAGCATATTTGATAGCTCTTTTAAAAATTTTGGCAAGATTATTCATGGCTATGATTTTTCAGAATGTATCAAAATTATGCAAAACCGAAGTATACCTGAAGTTGGTAATACTTATGTTGCTTGTGACAACGAGCTAATGGACACTTCTCTTTCAAGCGAGCTATCAAATAATTTCTACGGAGGCTCTCCAATACAAATTGGATATTGCAATGGGAATAGTAATAAACTAAATGCACTAGAATATCATAAGTGTTCTGAAATCGATGTAGCTGTTACCGATCTAGTATTGATATTAGGCGATATAAGAGATATAAATCAAAATCAATATCCGAGCTCATTAGCCAAGATATTTTACGTTCCTGCTAATACAGCTATTGAATTGTACAGCACAACGCTCCATTTTGCACCTTGTAAAGTTTCTGACAGCGGTTTTAAAAGTATAATTATATTAACCAAAGGAACAAACCAACCACTTTGCAAGCTACCAATGCCAAAGAACAATGAAGACAAGCTACTATGGATGCAAAACAAATGGCTTATCGCCCATGAAGAGAGCATTCCTGCCTCAAAAGGAGCTTTTGCAGGAATAATAGGTTATAATATAGAAATAAAATACTAAACATACTTATAGAAGAAAAGATGTGACTCTATGGATAATAAAACTAATGGAATCAATATGCTTGGTGTAAAAATTAAAAACAGAAGTTCTATTCTGAATTTAATATATCGTACTGGAGGTATTTCTCGAAAAGAAATTGCCAATAAACTCAACTTAACACCAGCTGCAATAACACTGATAACAACCGACCTAATCAACGAAGGTATTCTTATTGAATCTTACGTAGAGCAAAACAATAATCGTAAAGGTCGAAAAGAGATAATACTGGAAATAAACAGCCAGAAGTTTGCTGCAGTGGGCGTTTATATAAGTAGAAATAAGTTTCAGATTATTTGTATTGATCTAAAAAACAATATTTTATTTGAAGATACCATATATACAGCAGACTGTCATAAACAATCATCTGCCATTTTGGATAAGATTTGTTCAATCCTTAATTTTGACCTTATAAACTATGATGTTTTAAGAACTAGAACGTTATTAGGTGTTGGTGTCAGCGTTAAAGGTATTGTTAACTCCAGGCAGGGAATTAGCATTCATTCTTATGAAATATGGGAAGACAATGTTAATGTTGTTGACTATTTACAGAAGAAGCTTAATGTCCCTATTATTTTAACCAATAATATATGCTCTCTTGCTCATGGTGAGAGCTTCTTCTCCCAATTAGAGCATGCTGATAATATGCTATTTATAAAATACGGACCAGGTGTTGGTGCTGCAAGAGTAACCTATCAGGATAACTTGAGCGTATATGACTTTAATGCCATTCAGCTTGGTCATACAATATCCGACCCAAATGGTATAGTTTGTGTGTGCGGAAATCAGGGATGTTTAGAGACAATAGCTGGCTTTGATGCAATTCAGAGTAACGCAGTTGAATTAATGTCAAAAAATCTATCCCCAGCTCTTTACAGACTTACTGACGGAAATATAAATAATGTCAACATCCGACTCATTGCTAAGGCTTATGAAGAAGGTGATAAAGCAATAGAAAGTATAATAAACAGGTCTGTTTACTATCTTGCTATAGCTATTAAAAACTCAATGTGCTTATTTGATCCCGAATCAGTTATATTATATGGCGAATTTTTTGAAATGGATAAGTTTAGAACAAACCTCCACTTACAATTATCCCGATATTCAGGCTATAAAAAAGTTACGTTTAGTAGCTTTAATTTACAATTAGAAACCCTTGGTCCAGCTTCAACAATTGTGAATTATTTCTTTCAAAACGGCGGTTTATTCAATACAGATAAGAGTTAACTGTTTAGCTTCTCAAAGCAGCGTAAAACCCACCGACAATACGACAGTGGGTTTTCTTGTTGTTCACCATAAGTAGTTAGTTACTGCTTTCTACGGCTTTTTTTCAGCCTTCTTTTTTTGCTCTATCAGTATTCCAAAAGCACCTGATAATACTATTGCAATTCCAATATACTGGCTTGTAACCATAACATCATTAAACAGAATAAACGCTATTACAGCCGCTACAATAGGCATTAATAGTAAAAATACTTTTACTATCCAAACAGGAAAGCGTCTTAAATTGTAATAGTATACAATATAAATCAGAGTTTGTCCCAGACCTGCAAATAATGTAGCTATCAATAATGATTTATTTTCCGTCAATAGTTTTAGCTGTCCAAAAGCACCCATAGAAACAGCCGAAATAGTAAATAAAATCATTGTTATGAAATTATTATAATACGCAACCACATTATCCGCTGCTGGATTCTTTTTGTCCAGCTGGACACTCTTTATCACAAATGCATTAATAGAAACAAACAGCGCACTTAGTATAAAGAATATATCACCCTTATTTCCAAAACGTAACTCCGTTATATCAATGCCCATTACCATTAATACTCCAAAGAGCATCATCAAAGTAAATCCCCAATCTAGTTTGGTGAATTTTTCTTTATAAATAATTACAGAAATTAAATTAACAAAAATAATATCGCATTTTAGTAAGGCTGTCCCGCTTCCAGCATTGGAAAAACTGAGGCCGATAAATGCAGTGAGGTCTAGTAAAAACCCTAATATTCCAATCAAAATAAGTCTAGGAAGAATTCCTTTTGTTCTAAAGAGTAATTTTAATTCATTCCTTTTAGCCATAATTATAGTAAGTATAACCATAGTCAAAAATCTGACAGCAATACCGACAGTAAACACAGACATTTGTGATACTGCCCTCTGACTTGCTACATAATAGGCTCCCCATATTATGGCTAGAAGAATTAATGGTGCAGTCTGTTTAATTTTCATTATAACCTCCACGCCCACTTCAGTCACAAAAAACAATGAATAATATCTGTGGAGAATCTCTACTTAGTAGAGTAGGGCATTTATTATTGCAATCATACTCAATTAAATCCATATATTCATTCAGCAAGTTTTTTAACCTAACTATTTATTGCAATTTTTTCGCTATTATATTACTTTTCATTTGATAAGTTTGGACATCTACAATTTAAGCTGGAAAAGTTGAATTATTAAATCATATATCCTCTGACTAATTTCACTAAGTCATCATAGCCTGAGATAAATCCTGCTACAGTAGTTCTAAATCCACCGTACTTTTCAAATTCCGCTGGTGTCATGCCATGCTCATCAAAGGATTTCTTGAACTCACTTAGCTTATTTAATTCATTCATATATTCCTGCTTTATAGGTTCATCAATTCTGCTTTTCACCTCAACATCACATGCATTAATTTTCAAATGCCAATTGTAAGGAATTGTCATTGATAATTCTCCGCCAATTAATTGTGACCAATGATGGTGGTTTCTACATGCAGCAGATAGCAGTCTTGTCCTATAACCTCTTTGCTTATAAATCCTATAAGCCTCTTTCATAACTGCCAATCCTGCCCATTCGAGACACTCAGGATCAACAAGTATATCATTGTCATTGGTATATTTCTTGAGCCAATCATCTGTTCTTCCAATCATAATTGTACATACCGGAGACATTTCCTCTGTTGGAAGTCCTTCTACTTCTCTTCTTTTTAAGCCTCTTTCAACAGCTTCAGCAACAGCAATTGCTTGAGCTACAGTGAAAGAAACAGTAGCGTTGATACTTATACCTCTGTAGGTTGCTTCTTCCATTGCATTAATACCCGCCTCAGAAGCTGGCATCTTTACTTGCATATTTCTTCCTAAGTTATTTAGAATATCTGCTTGTTCTAACATTCTCGCTGTATCTCTATAATATTTAGGATTTGTTTGTATCGATAATCTTCCTTTTTTCCCTTTAAACTCATCAAAAATAGGAAGTAGCTTTTTAGATCTTTCGGCACCCATTTCATAGATGATACCATATGCAATATCATCCTCTGTAATATCCTTTCTCTGTGCCGCCATTTCCTTAATACGAGTTTGCCACTTTGTTAGCTCTTGCTTAATAACAGCTCCAACTATTGCAGGATTGCTTGTTGCCCCAACGCATCCTCTTTCTAACGCATAATCTAATTCAATTTCTCCGCATGAATCCATCCAAATATGTGTATTAGGGAATTTTACTGCTGTTTCATGTAATTTACCTTTAAATGTGTCCATAGTTTACCTCCACTAATTTTGATGTAATATCCCATATACCAAATTACTCGATAACTTCATAATTCATCATCTTAGCAGTCAACTTCAAAATGTCTCTATACTCTCCGTAGAACATGGCTAAATGATGTGCAACGCCTGTTTCGGTAACCTTGTCTAATAATTCAGAAATACTCTGCTCAAATTTAACCTTTGTATAAGTTCCACAAAGCTGTTTTTTCATCTCTATAGATTCCCCTGCAGCAATAAACATTCTTGTCTTACCTCTTGCAGTATCAATTCTGAGGAGGTTTACACGCCCCTCTTTCATAACAAATCCAGCTGTAACTCCCTTTCCTCCAGAAAAATAGGTATCAAGTGTTCTCTCACTTTTACCATCCCAGAGATTTGCAGGAGCAACTCCACAATGCCACAACAAAGCAAAATCTTCCTTTAAATCCACCTGTGAAAGGTCTGCTAAAAACGGAGTTTCAGCACCAATAGCAGCACCTGCCAGCATTGACAATGCACCTTCAATATCACCTTCACATGCCAATATCAAACCCTTTGATTGCAAAATAGACATTGCTGCGCAAGGAGATATACCATAATTTGCAGCAAATTCAGGCCAACATCTAACTGCTACTGCTGACAAATTATTTTTTTCAATAAATTTAGTAGCACTTACACAAAGTCTTGCAACATTCTTAACTTGTGTGTCATTCACTTCTCGGCATATAAATAATTCTCTGACCTCTTTCTCAGCTGCTTTAAGCTCTTCGTCAGTTATTGGTTGTGAATACATATCAGAAATTTCATAATGGTCAACTAAGATACCTGTTTTTTGATATAAATCCATATCATCAACACCAACATTGAAAAAACCATGTGCACGATAGCCTACAAGCCCAATTTTAGCATTTTCTAAAGCTACCTTTATTCTTAATGCTGATATCCACTTTTCGTCAATCTTATCTCCAATTGTGCAGTTATAGTCATCCTTGCCTGTTTTATATAAGTTAGAAGCATTTAAATTTAAACCACATACAGAATTTAAACGTATTTTACCACCATCGTATGGAAGCTCATTGTAGGCCCACAACAAAAATGGCTTTTTAATATGCTTAGCAAACACTAATGCAAGATGTCCTAAATGGAAGGTTCCGCTTATAATAACTACTCCGTCCACATTTGCAGCTAATAATTTAGTTGCAGCAGCTTCTGCATCAGCCACCTCAATCACACATTCCTCTATAAAAGTATACTCAACTTCAGGAAGCTTTTTTAAATCTTCCATTGTTTCATTGAACATTTTTTGAGCTGTTTTATATTCATAGGTTGTTCTTGTTAAGCAAACAACACCTAATTTTATTTTCTGAAGCATAATTAGTCTCCTTTATTTTTTATTTACCCAACCTGACAACACAGTCTATCTGCGTTTAAACTTTTCAATGTTTTATACTCCCTTTTTCCAGCGAAGGGCTTAAACACCTAAAATTTTGAACTGACAATGTAAAGTTATTTACTCAGACTTTTTCAGTTGAATTATAAATGTAGTAGCTTATCAATGGAAAGTTGGATTATTTTGCAGTGCCATCCCAGGCATCTCTGAAAACACCTAATCCATATGTAGTAAATGGATGCTCAAAGCTTGCCTTATACACATCTAAACCACAAGTAACTATATCTGCACCCACTTGTGCATAATCTCCTATTTGCTTACCATTTCTTACAGCTGCAACAATAATTTCTGTTTTCATTCCATAATTTCTATAAATCTGAACTATTTTCGTTATATATTCCAGCGCATCATCTCCGCTATTTTCTTTCCAGCCTACGAAAGGAGAGACAAACTTTGCACCCAGCTTGCCGACAGGTATCGCCTGTGAGGTAGAGAATACTAATGTGACATTTGTCCTTATTCCAATTTTTTCAAGTTTTTTAGCAGCAATCAAGCCTTGCTCTGTACATGGAACCTTAATTACATAGTTAGGAGAATAGGAAGCCACTTCTTTTCCAGCCTCAACAATGTCCTCCCACTTGTCATGGTGTGGATTAATCTCAAAAGAAACAGGAAATTTATCCATTCCCTCTAATCCTTCTTCCTTAATCCATGCAGCAACATCCTTTACAACCTGCATAAATGGTTTTCCACTTAATTTAATATGTCTAGGATTTGTTGTAACTCCATCAATTCCATAATTCTCATATGCATACTTTATTTCATCTAATTTGGCACTGTCCAAAAAATATTTCATTAGTATCTCTCCTTCGTTATAAATTTTATTTATAGATTTCTTCTTCTATCCTTTTTACTTGAATCCTCGCGTTTTGCAAATTTTTAGCACGCCAATCCTCTAAATTCTGTGTGAACTCTGTATTCAGAAAAGTATCTACCATCACACATCCTACAAATTCCGGTGTTATCCATCCACCCATAGCTAATATATTTGCATCATTTATAGCTCTGGCTTTTTCTGCTGCAAAGGTATTTTCACATACTGCCGCATACACGCCTTTATACTTATTAGCTACAATTGACATTCCCATACCTGTACCACAAATCAAAACGGCTTTTTCAAATTCTCCCTCTGATACTCGTTTTGCAACTGCTGCTGCAACTTCAAAGTAAGGCTTTGGTTCATCTTCCTTTGTTGTTCCGCCATCAACAACCTCATATCCCGCATTAATTAAATGAGCTTTAACAGCTTCCTTTAATGGAAATCCTGATTTATCTGAGCCTATTATTATTTTCTTCATATACAAAACCTCCCTTTATCTTTTCATTGAAATTGCTTTTTGTGCAGCCTGTACAATTTCCTTTTCTGTAAGTCCATATTTACCCTTTAAGAATTCAGTAAATCCAACCTCACCAAAATGATCCTTTACACCCACTCTCTGAACCGGAACAGGATAGTTTTCACTCAAAAATTCAGCTACAGCACCACCAAGTCCGTTTAAAATGGAATGATTTTCAGCTGTTACAACCGCTCCTGTCTTTTTAGCACTTTCTAAAACAAGCTCGTCATCTAAAGGCTTTATTGTGTGTATATTAATAATTTCAGCATCAATTCCCATTTCAACTAACACCTTTTCAGCCTTCAAAGCCTCAGCTACCATTATTCCGCTAGCTATAACAGTTACATCTTTTCCTTCTTTTAACACTGTTCCTTTACCAAGCTTGAAGTCGTAATTGTCATCAAAAATCTGAACGGCATTTCTTCTAAGTAACCTAATATACACAGGTCCATAATGCTCAAGTATCTGAGGGAATATTTTTTTCAATTGCGCACTGTCAACAGGCTCATAAATAACCATATTAGGGATATTTCTCATAATTGCTACATCTTCCATGCTCATATGAGTTCCACCATTAAGCTCGGCTGTTACACCAGGATCACTTCCCATTATTTTTACATTTAAGCCTGCATATGCTACTGACAAGGTTACCTGGTCGCACACACGTCTTGTAGAAAAAGGAGTAAATGTATGAGTAAAAGGAATTTTACCCATTGCAGACATTCCTGCTGCAACACCTATCATATTGGCTTCTTGAACACCTACGTTAACTGTCCTCTCTGGTAATTCACTTCCAAATCTTACTGTACCAGCTGCTTTCATAAGGTCCGCTTCCACTATCACTAGTCTGCTGTCTTTTTTGGCATGTTCAATTAATAAGTCAACATAAGTTTCTCTTAACCATCTATCTTCAAGTAACATACTATGCCTCCTCCCCCTCTTCCAATAAATCAATTGCATTTTTCCATTGTTCTTCAGAAATATTCATATTGTGGGAGGCTAACATATTCTCACAAAAATATCCGCCTTTACCCTTGATTGTATTTAATATAATCATATGAGGCTTGCCTTTAAGCTTCTTGGCATTATCAACAGCATATAATATTTGCTTAATATCATGTCCATCAACTATTTGTACCTGCCATCCAAAGGCTTCCCATTTTTTATCAAGAGGTTCCAATCCATTAACATCCTCTATAAACCCGTCAATCTGCATCTTGTTGTAATCGGTAAACGCAATAAGATTATCAAGTCTTCTACCACCTGCACACATTGCCGCTTCCCAGATTTGTCCTTCTTGGCTTTCACCATCTCCGATAATTGTGTATATGTTTAAATCACGTTTATCCAGCTTTGCAGCAATAGCCATTCCTGTAGCAGCTGAAAATCCCTGTCCTAAAGAGCCTGTGGACATATCAATTCCATTAGTTAGTCTCATATCACAATGGCTTGGCAAATGAGTATTAGGTCTGTTCAAGGTATCTAATTCCTCCAGCGTAATAAATCCCTTGAGTGCTAACGTTGCATATAGTGCAGGCCCTCCGTGGCCTTTTGATAAAACAAATCTATCTCTATCTTCCAATTTTGAATTATTAGGGTCCACCTTCATTGAGTCAAAATATAGTACTGACAACACCTCGCAAAGTGACAATGCTCCTCCGATATGTCCGACCCCAAGCTTACCTATTGCCTGAATAGTTAGTTTACGTATTTCACAAGCTTTTTCTTCAAGCAGTTTTACCTTATTAATCATCATAACCGCTCCTTTTCTACTGTAATGCTATTTATAAAATTGATTTTAACAATGCATAAACTGTTTCTTCATTCATTACAGCTGGAGTAAGCTGAATAATTGCTGCTCCAAGTCCTACCTCTGTAATATGCTTTAAATCCTCTTCCTTCACGCCTATTTGGTTCAATCTAACGGGCATGTTCATACTTTTCATTAATTCCTCTATGCCATCTGCAAATTTATCTATACTTTTAAAACCTAAATAATTAACTAGAGCCTGCATTTTGACCTCTGCCTGTTCACTGCTTATTTTGATAAATGCAGGTAATGTAATTGAGCATGCAGTACCATGATTAGCTCCAAATTCAGTAGTTAAAGGAAAGCTAATAGCATGGATTCCTGTTGTTCTTGTCTGACTGAACGCGATTCCGGCAATTAAGCTTGCCTTTATCATCGCCGCTCTGGCTTCAACGTTGGAAGGCTCATCATATGCTGTTTTTATATTTTCAAGAATTAATTTAATCGCTCCCATTGCCAGCATATCGCATATAGGTTGAGATGCCTTATTCCAATAGGCCTCTATCGCATGGCAAAACGCATCCATACCAGTTGACGCAGTAATAGGGGCAGGTAATGTATATGTCAATTCAGCGTCAATTACTGAATAATCAGGCCAGAACTCATTATTAACCATAGGCATTTTGATTCCGGCTTTCTTATTTGTAAATACACCAACATTAGTTACTTCACTTCCAGTTCCTGCTGTAGTAGGAATACATATTAGAGTGGTTTTTCTTTTTGATAATGTTCTAGTGCCACCGCTATAATAATCATAAATGCTACCTTCATTTGTAACCAGGCACGCAACTATTTTTGATACATCAAGGGAACTTCCTCCACCTAAACCTATAACACAATCTGCTTTTATATTTCTTGCAACTTCAGCTGCTTTATCAACACTTTCACAGGAGGGATTAGGTTCTATGTCGCTAAAATATTCTATATTTTTTCCATGCATACCTTCACCGATTTGGGTTGCTATACCTGACTTGTAAAGAAACGGATCTGATATAATCAATATTTTTTTTCCCTCTACATACTTATCCAGCTTTTTTGTTATACCAGCCTCAAAACATACCTTAGTTGGCATATAAAAATCAAATTGATTATCCATTACATATTCCCCTTTCATATGAGTTTTGTTGTATTAATTAATAGTTTTAATTGATTAAGTAAAAAATATAGCTTTTTAAAGCATTTTTCGATAAAATTCATCTTTTACACTTTAATTATAGAGCAGATATATTTCATAGTCAATATATATTTTTAAATGTTTTAATTAATTAAACATTTAATATAAAAGTAATAAGTATCAGTTGCCATATCCCAGCCTTTTTAAGCCATTAGGTTCTAAACCACCATTAAAGCCAGCTAAATAGCGTATTATAGCCTTAAATTTATTTCTTAATTTTATATTTATTTGATAAATTCAGTATCCTACTTTTTCAAATGAGAAGCATACATAACCCAACTAAATTTTAAAAGCTTTAACTTAAACACTAAATTTCCCGCGTAAACAGTTTTCAGTGCCAAAAAATATAAATATTGCGATGAAAATAATTTGATTAATTTGTAATAACTCATTTAGGAAAGTTGAGTACATAACAAATAGAGATTTCTACCTGATAAAGAATTTGATTTGAAAATGTAGAAATGAAACCAATGGTAAGCTTAGCCAAAAAACTGACGGATATTAGTCAAGGCCTACCAGAAAAAACTTTAGATTTAGAAAGTGGATTTTTGGAAAACCCCAGAAAGAATACACTTGTTCTCACTGTCAGTCACTTATTTATGTACTATCAATCTAGCATAACAGATTATTGTTTGATTTGTTGATATAATTTATTTTTTTAATTAAAGCTCAAAAAACTTTTTTGGCTCAGTCCTTTAGTTTATACAGGCTTTTCTTCGTTCGCTGTTTATTTCATGGCAAAAGCCTTTATGCTTGCACCTTCCTCAAACTGAAAAGGATACGCCCTTTTCAGTTCCAGTTACTTTCTGCGATTCTTCTATGCTTAATCCTCAACACTAACTCCAGCCATTCTCATTAAGAATAAAGCATTGCGTGTATCAGATACTCCCTCTCTAAGCAGATAGTCAAAGTATATTTTATTGTCTTTATAATATTCTTTAAAATGATAATTTCTTATATGTCCATTGCTTTCTTTGTCTAAATCAGCCAGCTCCAAATCATGGGTTGATACCATACCCCATGCAGCCCTTTTGTCTAATTGCTTAACTAGCATTTTAGCTCCCATATGCCTGTCTGCTGAATTAGTTCCTTTAAATATTTCATCCAATAGGAAGAAAACCTTCTCGTTTCTGTCAACAGCCTCTACTATCATTTTAACACGAAGCAATTCTGCATAAAAGGAGGACACATTCTGCCCTAAATTATCACTGGTCCTCATACAAGCATAAATCTTAAGTATAGGGCATTTAAAAAACTTCGCGCAAACGGGCAAACCCAAGCTTGACAACAGCAAACTAATACCTACCGTTCTCAAGAAGGTACTTTTGCCAGACATATTTGAGCCTGTAATAAGAAGTATGGGCTGATTACTGTCAAAACTTATATCATTGCATTTTCTGCCTCTACTTAGCAGCGGATGCCCAAGCTGTTCTGCTGTTATTCCTGCTTTCAAGTCTTCTGCTATTTGCGGCATTATAAATTCAGGATTGTCGTGTTTAAGAATTGACATACTGCTTAATGCCTCAACTTCCCCAATAACATCAAACCACTTTTGTACAAATTTCCCACTGTTTATTTTCCATTTTTCCAGTCTCACTAAGCAATGAAAATCCCATAGCGTAGCTACATTTATAATTGCATGGAATAAATTGTACCTATTAGCTATTAACTCCCACAGTTTTGAGAGCTTTTCTATCTGTTTCCAAGCAGGTATCTCTGATTTTCCCTTTAGTACCTTCTTTAATTCATTAATATAATTGCTTTCGAATTTTTCCGACTCAAACTGCTTTATAATACCACTGTACACTTTTAAGGTATTTGTATATTTTTCTACTACTTCAAAGTTCTTATTTCTAAAATTTGCTTTGTATGCCAACATTAAAAATTGAATAACAAACCCAATAATAGGTATATAAGGAGACATCATACCAAATATTGAAAACAAAAGGAATAGCAATGTCAGCACAGGAAGCCCAGTTATTAATAAGATAAAACCAGTTGAACTGTAACGCTTGTTTTCATATTTAGCCCAAGCATAAATTTCTTCAAGTTTATTCATTGTATCCAGTAAGGTTTTTCTTTTCTTTTTATTGGGATAGCTACTACCAACATGAGAACCTGAGTTTATTTCTTCATCTTCAATCAGAATTAAATTCTTATTCGAAATTATAGCATTAGAAAGTATTCTTTGCCTGAACATTAATTTTCTTGAAAGCTCTGAAATAGCCTCTTGTCTTTCTAAAATATCCTCTTTCTTTTCAAGAGGATTCAGAAATATTTCAGCCAGCTTATGTCTTCCCGAATATGTTGAGGTCATATTTATCATTTGAAACAATGAATTCCTACCAAATATGTCTAAATCATATGTGTAATTGTGTTCCTGGTTTTCAAATTCCTCACCTATATCAGAAAACTTTGACCATTCCCCATCAATTCTTTTCAAGCACATTTTATTAATTTGATGCATTGCATATGAATAGTTTTTTCTTTTAATAATGCGATTTTGAACAATAGTAAGATATATAAAAGCTGATAAAAATACTATTATCTGAACAGACATAAAAATAAATTGATTAAATATATAAAGAACCACCGCTAACGCAATCCCAATAAAAAACACTAACAATTTATAATTACCAAAAGCACTGCTTTTTTTGGTGTATAACTCTAATTTTTCCGAATAAGCATTTACTCTCTTTTGATATTTTTTCTCAGGTGCAGTCATTAATTTTCCTCCAATAATTTTTTACCAAAACAGGTACTGTGTATCAAATATATTCAAAGTACCACTGGGCCACATGAACTCAACAAGTACAATCTATATTAATAATTCTTACCAAATATCACTAATGTTAATAATATCAATCTTATCTGCAAAATGCTATGTCAATTTTGTAAATACATATAAAAAACAACTTGATAAGGTAATCAAAAAATGTTGCCTTGCAAATAAATTAACATTTAATTGCAAAGCAACATTAGTGAAAGCTATATTGTAGTAAACCAATTCCTGCTAGGTAAAAAACAGACATATCCACTTTTAAATAATAAAGGTCTATTTAATAGCCACCATCAACTCGTCATGGATATAGCTATTTGTAACAATGGCAGCTGTTTTACTGATGTAATCTAGGCTTTTACCCTGCCAATCTGTGATTTTGCCACCTGCTTCTTCAAGTATTATAGAAGCTCCGGCATAATCCCACGGCTGTAGTTCCATCTCATAGAAGCCATCCATACGTCCTGCAGCAACATTACATATATCTAAAGCAGCGGAACCTGTACGCCTAACATCCCGACATTTTAAAAATACATTCCTAGTTATTCTAAAGGTTTCATCTGCTTTTTCTCTATCATAAGGGGAAGTTCCAAAAGTAAGCAAACTATCCTTGAGCAATTTATTCTCGGTTACTTTTATCTGTTGTTTATTTACAAATGCACCCTTACCCTTCTGAGCTGTAAACATTTCCTTTAAATATGGATTATATACTATTCCGGCATGTGACACCCCTTCTAAAAAAAGACCTAGTGCAATAGCAGAATATTTAAAGCCATACATTAGATTTGTAGTCCCATCAACGGGGTCAAGAATCCAAGTGTATTTACCTAAAGAGAATTTATTCTCGGCAGTTTCCTCAGCAATAATATTGCTTTCTGGAAGTATTTCCTTCAAGCCTCTAACAATTTTGTCTTGAACTCCTATATCTATCTCTGTTACAAAATTAGCTGTTCCCGCCTTTGAAATTACTTTTTTATCCTCCATATTGTATAAAAGCATTTCTCCGGCTTCATTTACTAAATTTACCGCTTCTTCTATTACTGTCTCTATTGTTTTCATTTTAACTCTTGATACCTCTTAATTTTCTTTGTAGTTGTTTTTTCAAACTCATCATCTCTTAGTGTGAATTCCTTTACAGCCTTGTAGTTAACCAATTCTTTATTTATTCTTTTAATTTCAGAATTTATTATATCATATATTTCCTGCTCTGGAATTATACCATCCTTTATATCCTCGGCAATCTTTTCTTTGTCAGGAACTATTTTAGCACAGACAACTACATCATCCTTGCCTTCCCGTCCATATACCAAAGACTCTTTAATATAATCACTTCTGCCTAAAAGAGTTTCTATTTCTTCAGGATATACATTTTTTCCGTTCTTAGTTAATATCATATTTTTCATTCTTCCAGTAATATGAATAAATCCATCCGAATCAAAATACCCCATATCCCCAGTGTAAAACCATCCATCTCTGATAACTGCATCGGTCGCTTCCTTATTCTCATAATATCCTAACATAACACTAGGTCCTGATACTTTAATTTCTCCGATACCATCTGAGTTAGGATTGTCAATAACCACCTTTAATCCCGGCAAAGGAAGACCTGCCGCATCAAACTTAAACCAGCAATCTCTATTCAATGCAACTATCGGTGCACACTCTGTTAAACCATATCCTTGCACAAGCTTTATACCAATGTCCTTAAAGCCTCTTGGTACCTCTGGATTAATTGCTGCTGCTCCACTAATAAAAAGCCTTAAATGACCCCCTAGAGCGTCATGTATCTCAGCAAATAATTTTCTTCTGATATCAATTTTTACAAGACTAAATATATTGCTCAATTTAACGCCAAGCTTTAGTTTCTTCTCCGCTCCTGGCTTCTTTTTGACATTATTTATAAGTTGCTTGTAAATAGATTCAAAAATCAAAGGAACTCCATTCATAACGGTACATTTTGATTCTTTAAGATTTTTGACGATATGTCTAAGCCCCTCACAATAAGCAATTGTACAGCCTCTGTACATTTGACAAAGAAACCCGCAGGTACATTCGTAGGTATGATGGGGAGGTAAAACAGATAGGAAGGTATCCTTTTCATCAATATACAGCATAGAGCACATTGCCATAAGATTAGCTGTAATGTTCTTATGAGAGAGCATAACTGCCTTTGATTTTTCTGTTGTTCCTGATGTGAACAATAGTATCCTCATGGCTTCATTATCAATTTCTGCATCTAAAAACTCTCTTATACCTGCAGCAACTAATTCATGGCCTTTTTTAAGCAATTTACCATAAGAAAGCTGTCCATTCGAATCCTCTTCTAAATCCATATTTATGAAATATTTACAAGTGTCAATAGACTTTATTATACTTTCAATTTTTGTTGAGACAGAACCCGAAAAAATGACGGCATCAGCATAACTTCTCTGTATGCAGCTTTCTATTTCATTATGTGGAAGCTCCCTGTCTAGAGGAACAACGATACCAGTACCATTACATATTGCCAAATATGATGTTGACCATTCATACCTGTTTTCACCGATTATTGCAATCCTTTTATCTCTTAATCCCATGTTAATTAATGCTGTACCTAAAGCATCAATATCTGACTTATATCTGTTGTAAGATACAGGAGTATAATTGGGATTGCCTTTCTCCTTAACAAGGAAAGCCGGCTTTTGCCCATATAGCTTGGTACTTTGCTCAATCATATCCTTTAGGTTTGAAATTTTTCTAACTTCATACAAGGGTATATTTTTCATAATAACCTCCACGCCGACTTTCGGCACAAAAATATAGTAAATACTTAGTGTAGGTACGCAATATGTTTTGTACTTACTCCACAATTGCAAAAAACACTTGTGGTTTTTGCGGCTCGAAAGGACACCAGGTTTGCACTGACTTTGTTTCGAGCTGATAACCTTCATTCCCAATTTGGGCATAAAAAAATACAGTAAAGTTCCCACTAGCTTATCTCTGCTTTGCAAAAGGTAAGCTAGTGATATGTATATATATTTTATTTTTATAATTGATGTAATATTTCTGAAGGGTTATATTTCAATTGTACATCTAGAATATTTATATCAATTTAGTATTTCGTTTATTATTTTATCATATTTTTTAAAAACTACACGCGTTATTTTAAACAAGTTTATATAGTATAGGTGTATTCCACCACTAATTCATTCAATTATTTTTGACTCAACTTTCCATTGATGAACTCCCACACCTGCATTTCTAAGCTAGGAAATTTAAGTAACATACTACTAATAATTCTTCCGCACCCATATATCAAGTTAATAATCTATACTAAGCGGCTGAATATTAATACTTTTTTGTAATAAAGATTGTTTTTAACTTATAAGCAATCTTATTAAATTGTTTTTTCCCTAATCTCTTTTATTAACTCACAAATTACATGAGTTCTTCTTAAGGGTGTCATTAAATAAAACCCTGCTACATGCTTATATAGTTTATTTATGCTCTTTATAGATAGATTTATTCCTATCCTTTCAGATTCTTCACGGCTTTTGTCCTTGAACATTTCAATTATTTCTTGTTCTATTTCTATGCCAGGAACCTCATTATTTATAAATTGAGCATTTTTATATCCCACAAGTGGCATTATGCCTGCAAATATTGGAACATTTAAGGTTTGTGTAGCCTTAATAAGATTATTAATACCTGTATCAGTATATACTGCCTGAGTAAGAAAATATCCAATTCCATTCTGAATTTTTACAAAAGACCGTCTTAATTCAGCTTCAAAATTTACTGCGTTTATATTAAGAGCTCCTCCAATTTTAAATTCCTCGTCACAAAAAACGTTACTGTTGAGGCTGGAAATATAGCCAGCAAGCTTTGAGGAATTGATGCTGAATACTCCCTTTATGTTTTCTCTTTCAGTATGCGCTATAGGATCACCGGTAATTGTTAAAACATTTCTTACTCCTTCAATATGAAGTCCTAGAAGCATTGCCTTAATACCTAATAAGTTTTTATCTCTACAGGTAATATGAGGCATAGTAGGTATTCCAGCTTCTCTATAAAGCTTGGCTGCTAAAATAGAGCTGTCTGCCCTTGCTTTTGCCAGCGGGGAATCAGCAATTGTTATCATATCCGCACCTGCTTGTTTAAGCAGAAAGGCATCTTTAAGCATATACTCCCATTTTGTATCAAAAGGAGGATCTATTTCTACCAAAATAGGCTTTTTGTTTTCTAAAAGCTGATATAGGACATTTTTCTTTTGTATAGCACACTCTAAATAGCTTCCAGTTTCATTTGATTTTTCCAGAAAGGTTATACCTTCATTAAATAGCTTTGCAGCAGCAGCTATATGCTGTGGAGTAGTTCCGCAGCAGCCACCTAATATTTTCACTCCCATTTTATTTAAATCAAGGATTTTCTCTGCAAAGTACTCTGAATTGTCTATATATATAGTTCTGCCTCTCTCAGTAGATGGGTATCCGGAATTGGGCATAATTATGATATTCCTATCCTTAATGCTTAAGTCATTAATTAGTCTAAGCATATGAGCAGGTCCACTTATACAATTTAAGCCGCAGGCATCAACTAATCCACTTGCGCTTACCTTGTTAATTATATCTATATAGAACAAGCCTTCTTTTGTATATCCATCAGGATACACTGCGAAGGAAGTTATAATCACTGCCTTAGGCCTTTTTAAACGTATATATGCAGATAATTCCAAAAGAACCTCATAGTTTGCAAAGGTTTCAAAAAGAAATCTTTCTTCTCCACACTCTAAAAATATATCTACTATTCTTTTATATTCCTCAAAAGCTGCAAATCCCTCTACTACAGGTATAGGACCGATATCAGCAAAAACTACAGCCTTTGTTCCCTCTGTAGCACGCTTTGCTATTTCCCAACCCATTTTAATTATTTTATCCGCTTCTTGTTGGTCGCAAGCCAACGAAAACCTATTCGCGCCAAAGGTATTAGTCTTAATTGCGTCTACACCAGCTTCTATATACTCCTTATGAATATTATATATAGAAGCCCTGTCAAAAAGATTTGCCAGCTCGCAGGCTGTATTTTTATTAAACTTAGACGAGTAGTAGGTGCCAATAGCACCATCAAATAGAAAATAATTCTTCTCTTCAAAAAAATTCATAACACTCTTAACCCTAACTCTCTATATTCTTAGAAAATAATTATACTTTTTGTTGAAATGGGAGTCAATACTCGACACCATATGGGATTTTGGTAACTATCAATCATGGATGATGAATACGCAAGGTGCTAATGCACATATTCTTATATAAAAAACTGTACAAAAGCAGAAAAAGTTATCTGATTTGTACAGCTCTTTATAATAAAATTCTAATTAAATTTATTTAACTCATCTTTCCCAGTTAAAAATCGTAGGTGTTAAAACTTATCAAATGAAAAGTTAAATCCTCATCATGCATTATAGCAAAAATCAGTTTCATTCAGCTCAACCCCTATTTAGATTTTTAACCCATATATTCATATCTTCAAAGCCCCCGCATATGTGACAGTTATTCACAAGCCTACCGCAGTAACGGTACTGAAGTTTTCCCAACGTTCTATTTATTCCGGGATTTATAGCTCTTGAAAGACTATATAGAGTAATAAACTTCTTTTGCAAAAGTTCCTGTTCAAGGCTTTGAATAAGCTTTGGAAGTATACCTCTCCCCCTATGTTCAGGATATGTAGCACAGTCAGTAATTTCAGCATTTAAATTTTCCTTGTCCATATCAGCTGATGCAATACTAATAATTTTACCATCCTCGACAGCAACCTTAAAAAGTACATGTTCTTTCATTATTTTTTGCAAATAATCGCCGTTAAAGACAGGTGAAGGATACGTCTTAAAGACACTTAAAAATAGCTTTGTCATCTGTGGAACATCATTAGCTTCAGCACTTCTAATTATATATTTCGTACTTTCAGCTATAGCGGCTTTTCCATCTATAAAATCACATTTGCTTATAATTTCATCCTCTTCTTTAGTTTTTATGGATAGTTCACGTTTCTTATCAATAAAAAATGATACACAATAAGCATCTTCACCTTTAAAAAAGCCTTTTATCAATCCTTCAATCTTAAATCCACATTTCCTATATGGTTCTAAAAGCCTTATTCTACAGTTTGATATTATTTTACCCAACCCATTTTCTAATGCATAATCAACAATTCCTAGGATATTGCTATCTGAAACTTCATGATAATCTAGTATTTTTAGACGCTCATTAGTGTAATCAACAAATATCTTAACACCATTTATGCTTGTATAATAATTTTCTTTACTACGTGACTCTAACATATTCGTGATATCTCTCCCTCTTTTTCAGACGTATATTTCCTTGAGGTACAAGACACACCTTCTCATCACTAAATAGTTTCTCAAGTCCTCGGCATTCTCTTTGTTTGTACATACTACAAATACCACAATTATTGCACAGCCTAGTTTTATCTTTCGGTTCTGTATAAGTACATATTACTCCCTCAAAATTTCTTAAAATAACCTTTTCTGATGACTGCGAAATAAGGTATTGTGGATTTACCGGAATTTTGCCGCCTCCACCTGGAGCATCAACTACAAAGGTAGGTACTGCATAGCCTGAAGTATGTCCACGTAACATTTCAATAATTTCAATACCTGTAGCTACTGGAGTTCTGAAATGCTCTATTCCCTCAGATAAGTCACATTGATATAGGTAATATGGCCTAACTCTATTTTTAACAAGTTCCTGCACAAGATTTTTCATTATGTATGGACAATCATTAACATTTTTTAATAGTACCGATTGATTTCCTAATGGTATACCTGAGTTTGCAAGCATGGCACATGCTCTTTTAGATTCTTCTGTTATTTCACTTGAGTGATTAAAATGAGTGTTAACCCATATTGGATGATACTTCTTAAGCATATCACACAAATCCTTAGTTATTCTTTGTGGCATTACCACAGGTGTCCTTGTGCCAATTCTGATAATTTCAACATGCTCAATCTCTCTTAGACTTTTGAGAATATATTCAAGAAGCCTATCAGATACACATAGAGCGTCACCGCCTGACAGAAGCACATCCCTTATTTCTGTTGTTTTTCGTATATAATCTATAGCTTTTTTTATATTATCGAGCGAAAGCTCCTTATCGTCATTTCCTGCAAATCTTCTTCTTGTACAATGGCGACAATACATTGAACACTGGTCAGTTATAAGCATCAGTACCCTATCTGGATATCTATGAGTCAAGCCCTTAACAGGAGAATCCTTTGACTCATGAAGAGGGTCTTTGCTATCACAGTTTGATATATTGGCTTCATTATTTGTTGGAACTGCCTGCTTTCTTATTGGACAATTTGAATCATTGGGATCAATTAATGTAGCATAATATGGTGTTATCGCCATCCTAAGCTTTTCTAGGCTTGCTTTTACTCCATCTCTCTCTTCCTTAGTTAAGCTTATTATTTTTTCCAATTCATCTACTGATGTAATTCTATTCGAAAGCTGCCACCTCCAGTCATTCCAGTCCTCTTGGGCAACATCCTTCCATAAGCTTATATCTTTATAATTTCTTTTCATTTTTCTAGCTCCTTTCAAGTACATGCGGTATCAGATTATAACGCCTAGATTCAAAATGAAATTTTTTGATTGCAGAAAAATTCACTTCATCAACGGCGTGTAAGCGAGGCAGGAGATATTCTCTCCGCCTGAAAACAAAAGCAGTACCCTCCGCTTATATAAGTGGGGGACATTTTCTTGCCTCGTTATAATACCCTGCTTAAAAAAGCTTGCGTACGCTCATTTTGAGGATTATTAAAAATGTCTTCTGGATTCCCCTCTTCCAAAATCCTACCATCATCCATGAAAATAACTCTGTCGGATACTTCTCTGGCAAAACTCATCTCATGGCTTACAATCACCATTGTCATACCATCCCTTGCCAAATTCTTCATAACAGTTAACACCTCTCCCACCAGTTCAGGGTCTAAAGCTGATGTAGGTTCATCAAATAGTATCATTTTAGGTTCCATTGCCATTGTTCGTGCTATAGCAACCCTCTGTTTCTGTCCCCCTGAAAGCATGGCAGGATAAACATCTCTTTTGTCACTTAAGCCCACCTTCTCAAGCAGTTCCTCAGCTAATATAATTGCTTTCTGTTTGTCCATGCCTTTTACTTGAACTGGTCCTTCAATAATATTATTCAAAACAGTTTTATGAGGAAAAAGATTAAAATGTTGAAAAACCATTCCTACATTTTGCCTCATGCGGTTCATCATTGCTTCTTTTCTTTCAATTAGACTACCATCAATGATAATATCTCCTCTTTGACTTTTTTCCAAAAAATTAATGCATCTGAGAAATGTACTTTTACCCGAGCCGCTAGGTCCAATAATTACAATAACTTCCCCTTCGTTTACCGACAAGTTAATTCCTTTAAGTACCTCCAGCTTACCAAAGCTTTTATGTAAATCACGTACTTCCAGCATTGTTTTATCTTTATTTTTATGACTCAAAACTCCTCACTCCTATCTGTCACTTACCGCCAGTTTTCGTTCAAGCTTGTTTACAAAAAAGCTCAAAACCGATGTTATTATAAGATAGTAAATTCCTGCAATCAAAAAGTATTCCATAAATCGAAATGTAGATGAACCCATTTGCTGCGACTTCAGCAACAATTCACGTACGGTTATGGCACTAGCCAATGATGAATCTTTTGTAGCAATTATAAGCTGGTTGCCTAAAGGTGGTATGGCTCTTTTTAATGCCTGAGGCAATACTATACGGTACATCGCTTTAAACTTACTCATTCCCAAAGACCTTGCAGCTTCAGTTTGACCCCTGTCAATAGATTTGATTGCGCCTCTGAATATCTCAGCAATATACGCGCCGTTATGAATTCCAAAAGCTATTATTGCCGAAGGATACGGATCAAGCCTTATAAAACCAGACAATCCGTAATACACTATAAATAGCTGAAGCAGAATAGGCGTACCCCGAACTATATTAATATATAAGGTAACTGGATAATATAGTATTTTATATTTAGAAATTCTACACATAGCAGCCAGAATACCTATAACAAGCCCTACTATAACAGCCGCAATAGTTATTTTTATGGTTTCAAAAGCCGCAGGTAAAAATATAGGAAATTTTTCAATAATAATATTCCAACCGAAATCCAACAAAAATCCCCCCTATTTTAAATCTTCCGGACTGTTTATTTCCGAATCACTTCTTACAATAAGCTGAGCTCCTGAATAGTAGTATGGATCTGTAAAATCAACTACCTCTGCTCTCTCTTCAGTAATAGCCATGCTACCGAATATTCCATCATACCTCCCACTTCTCAAGCCTTCAAGTATACCACTCCAGTCTGTTGTTATCGGTTCATAGCTAACTCCCAGCCTTTTTGCTACTTCCTTTCCAATCTCTACGTCAAAGCCAGTAAGCTCATCTTCATCCGTAAAATAGTTAAATGGTCTATAGCCTCCGCTCATTGCAAAGGATATTTTTCCTGCCTTTTTTACTCTTTCTAGACTGTCATCAGTTGCTGGCTGTTCATCTGGAAAGGTTACTTTATAATCTATTCCCTCAAGAATATCCATATCAAAGTACTTTTGACTTATAGTCTTATAAGTGCCGTCTGAAATCATTTCTTTTAATGCCGAATTTATTGCCTGCCTCAGCGAATCGTCTTCTTTTCTGACAGCAACAGCAATTGTTTCTTTATAAATAAGATCTCCTGCAAGTTTTAAATTTGTATAACCAGCTTCCTTTATTCCTATAGTTCCAACCATTCTGTCTGTAATTACCCCATCAATTCTTCCATTGGATAGTTCCCACAATGTCAAGGTATCATCCTTGTAAAGCTTTACCTCGTTAACTTTTGCAAACTTTTTTGCTTCTGCTTCAAAGGTTGTTCCAGTTGTCACACCAATACTTATTCCTTTATTTCCGCAACCCGCCATACCAAATATCATAAAAATCATTAAAGCTACACCTATAACTTTCATTTTTTTGTTAAACATATTTTAAAACCTCCATTTTTTGATTTTAATATTGAAGTGCTAAGTCTACCTTCCTCCCGTTTTTTATTTTAATTATCAGTGACCTAAATCACCGCTCGACCCTTTACTATAAAATATTTAATTAAATTTGGTAAAATTGCATCCATTTTATCGCTATATCAAAAAACAATGCCATAAATTAAGATTATTAATGCCAGTTACACATATATTGCAATTTAGTATTTTTTATATTTTCTGTTATTTTTTTACTTTTAAATTAAAATTAAACGCTATGGAGAAGTGTCCATAGCGTTTTTAAAATTTAAATTTATATGCTAATCAAAGATACAATAAATTATATCAATCACTTTCTCTTTCAACGCTTACGAGATTAGCTGACGGATTTGGGTCGAAAGATTCCCCTACTAGATAACTAGATTCACCCCTTAGATTGGTTCTCCCGTTCCATTTAGGATTAAGCGCAAATTTAAAATATTCAATTTTTATTTATATTGTATGGTTACAGGACCTCCTTTTAATATAGTCCCTCACCTAACAAATTTAATATTATGCATATAAAATAAAAACTATTTACTATATTTCTTAAATAAATCATCTACAGCCTCACGAAGTAAAAAGGCTTCTGTTTTCTCAGTTTCTTTAGCCAATTTTGAAAGTCTGTCTACTTGTGTCTTTGTAAAATAACTGGATTTTAAAACCATACTTTCTGCTTCGGATAAACAAACCTTGTTTTTACCGAGTTTTTTTGCTCTAAACATGGCACTGTCTGCAACCCTGAATAGTTCAATAGAATTTTTTGCATCTCTTGGATAACTTGCTATTCCACAGCTAACTGTAATATATACATTTTCAGTTTTGTAAACATCAGACAGCGGAAAAGTATTATCTGAAAAATATCTACGGATTTCTTCCATTTCCATAAAGCTTCTTTCAGCACCTTTTTTTACAAGCAGAATGTTAAATTCATCTCCATGCCTCATGATAAGGTCACTGCCAGATAAATTTCTTTTAAATACTGACATCAGTTTTTTGATTACTTCATCACCGATAGCATAGCCATATATTTTATTTATATTTTCAAAATTATCAATATCTGCTACGACAATACTGAAAGGACCATCAACACAAGAAACTAATTCTTGAACTTTTGACATGAATATTTCTTTTGTCACAACGCTGTCTTCCATATATAAAATTCCCCCTATACATAAGCATATCAAATACATATATATATGTCAACATAATTATGTTTTTAATTGAGTAAATTGAGTAAATTTAGTTAATTTAGCAATGACCATACAGAGTTTTAACAGAATATTACCACTAGATTTCTATTTGCGAAAATTAATTTATATTAAGTATCTCTAGAAATCAACGGGCAATATATTGTCTTTATATATTTCATGATATTAGTAAATGGGCAATAACTCAACTATTATTAAAATACATATTGATTATTATTATATAATAAACTATAATGAACATTGTTCATTATACAAAATTTGCCTCGGCAATACAGAGATTCTACACGAAGTATTTACTATATTAATGCCTTAGCTGGCGTGGAGGTTAGTATGCCAAAAAACTTAAACAATGTTAGAGAAGATATTTTATTAGTTACTCGCCAATTACTCAAAGATACAGGATATTCCAGCCTAAGCATTAGGCAAATTGCTGCAAAATGCGGTGTTGCAGCAGGCACTGTTTATAATTACTACAGCTCAAAAAGCGAAATCATCGCAGAAATACTTAATAACGAGTGGAATCTGATGCTTCGCAGAATTGATCAGAGCACGAAGGCATCCATCAAGGTAATTGATAATCTTGAGATTATGTTTAATGAGCTAGCTTATTTCATGAACAACGTTCACGG
>JAEWZA010000192.1 GCA_023395575.1 Bacillota bacterium | reverse complement strand
TTGCAATTATTTTAATTGCTTCTCTTGTTCCCACCAAGTCATTTTCCAATTTTTCTTTTCCCTGATTTAAATAATCCTTTATAAGATTCTCAAATTTCTGTGATGGTGAAACCTTTTTAAGCTCTTCCATTTAGTCCTCCTAGTAATATCCACGTCATTTACTGTCGTCTTAAGAACTGATAGCATTATCGAATTCGTAATTGACTTTAGTTATAATGCCTAGCTTCAAAATGAAATTTTCCGGTTGTAGAAAAATTTTATTACATCAGCGACATTTCATCGAGGCACGAGATATTGAAACCGCATAAAAACCAAAGCGATACCTACCACTTAAAGAAGTGTGAGGACATCTTCTTGCCTCGCTATATTACTAAGTGTTCCCAAAACAGTATTACCTATACACTTATTTGTAAAATAATTCTATATTTATAATATCTTTGCCTGTTACAATCTTAATTCTTAGAACAATTTTCAGCATCAGCCAACAAATTGGACTTAATAATCTTTTTAACACTCTTTTCAAACTTTGTTCTTGCAAGCATAACTTGATGCTCACACCCAATACACTTTATTCTGAAATCAGCGCCAGTGCGGACAATTTCCCATTGCTTGCTGCCACAAGGGTGCTGCTTCTTCATTTCTACAATATCTCCCAACGCATATTTATCAGGCATATTTTCCTCCTTGAGTTTATTAATAATATGGTTTAACAATTATTACCTAGCTCAACTTTCCCAGTTGAGTTGTAGTTGTTTAAACTTATCAATGGAAAGTTGAGTTACCTAACCCTGCTAGATGAAAATGTAGGAGTTCCAACTTATCAAATGAAAAGTTAATTAGTTTAATAAAATAAGTTTGTTTACTTGGCAACCACCATTAGTAAATTTATTTTCAATCAGTCTTTAGCAACGTAGATTTATCATAAAATTCCAGCCTGTTTTCCTCAAATCTCTCCTTTAGCTTCATTCTAATACGCCGTTCTACAGCCCATTGCTCATTAGGAAGAGTCTTAGCAACAATTCTCAAATTCATATTATTGTTTGCTAATTCAGTAATACCTAAAACTTTAGGATCCTCTGTAAAAATAGTAAATTCATCTTTCACCTCATCACATACTTCTTGCACTATATCATTTACCTTTGCAATATTGCTAGAATACGCCACCGGTACATCAACAATAACCATTTTGTTATCTCTTGTATGATTTATAACCCTTTTTATCTCTCCATTGGGAATAATATACAAATCACCTGTATAGTTCTTTAATCTAGTGACTCGAAGCTCCATACGTTCGACCGTTCCAGTCATATTGTCAATTGTTATTAAGTCACCAACTGCGAACTGATCCTCTAAAAGAATAAAAAAACCTGATATTGTATCCTTTATTAGACTTTGAGCTCCTAACCCTATAGCAACGCCTCCCACACCTGCCGCTGCGAGCACTGCCTTTAAATCCAGAACATCAGATAAGCTAATTATGAGTGCAACTATATATACGGTATACTTAAATAAACTGATTAATAAAGTACACATAGTATCCAGTCTTTTATCATCAAGTTTAAATTTGAATTGCTTCTGCTTTTCGAAAAACTTTCTAATTAAATACCTTCCCAATTTAATTAAAATTGCCGCTATAATAAAAATCAGAAAAATTTTTAAAACCTTAATTACTGGAATGTAAAACGCTCCAAGTGAACCCATTAATATAACTTCAAGCTTATTTAGCATAAACATCCTCCAATATATGCTGCTTAATTATGAAATACTTATAACTATTCAGCCATCTATAATACAATATACAACATATGCATTCTTACAGACTTAATCATCTACTGGCTTAATGGCAAAAAATGCTTAAATATAACTATAATTTCCCATAATTAGTAATTGACTTTAAACATAATTTTAACATATAGAAACAAGCCTTTCAAATAACTTTAAGTGCGTACTGTCTCTTCTCCATAAATTTTCAGGGTGCCACTGTACTCCTAAGACAAACTTTTTACCTTCATGGCTTATTGCCTCAATAATCCCATCATCTGCATATGCATTAACGGTAAATCCAGGGGCAATTTCACTGACTGCTTGGTGATGAAAGGAATTAACCTTTAATGTATTTGTTCCAAAAATACTGTGTAAACAGGTTCTTCCCATAATATTAATATCATGTATCTGAAACCATCTAGGTGCCTGCTGACTGTGTTGTATCAGCTTCTTATCAGTATTATTCTCAGTATATATATCCTGAAAGATACTTCCGCCTGCAGCAATATTAATGACCTGCATGCCTCTGCAAATACCTAATATAGGCTTATCCATAGCTAAAGCTTGCCTTGCAATAAATATTTCCATACTATCCCGAATGGGAGAAATTTCATTAGCATAAGGCATATTATTCTTTCCAAAATAAGTAGCATCAACATCAGGTCCCCCTGATAAAATAATCCCATCACATATATTTAGGTACTCAACCCACATTGCTTTTTCCTCAGTAGCAGGAATTAAAACTGGAACTGCTCCGCATTTTATAACTGCATCATAATAGTCCTCCTTCATGGTGCTAATACCCTTTTCAAAATCAAATGCTGCCGTAATGCCAATAACTACTCTTCCTCTTTTCATAAAGCTCACCCCTTCCAGTTATATTTACTATTCAACTTTTGGCAAATCGTTAAAAAAACGGCCTTCCTATAATCAGGAAACCCGTTTTCAGTAGTTTAAAAATTATTGTTTTTCAAATGAATCTTTTCCAACTCCGCAAACTGGACATACCCAATCTTCCGGAATATCTTCAAAAGCTGTACCAGGTGCTATACCACCATCTGCATCTCCCTCTGCAGGATCATAAACATAACCGCACACAGTGCAAACATATTTATCCATTTTCTAGTTCTCCTTGTTAAAATTAGTTTATTGAGTATCGCAATTAATAATAAGTGCGATAACTTTTAATAATATATATTCCCACTTTTTATCTTAGATAACATAATTTTTTTAAAAATTTTCATTATTTATAAAAAACTTATGACACCTTTAATTTCTCCTGTTTTTAACAATAATCAACAATCCGCCTAGAACTAGTATTATAGGTATGAGGTATGTCTGTAAGAATGAAATCCTTCCTAATTGAATTGCAAAGAACACTAAAGACAAACCACCCAAAATAAAAATTGGTATCAAAAGACCTTTTTCTTTCGTTCCGAATATATAAAGTTCAAACAATCCTACTGCCACTGCAAGAATGAATCCTGGCCATAAATACCCCCATAAATGAAATAGAGTAGACAGCTGACAGGTTAGTCCACTAACTAGCAGTATTCCTCCTGGAACAAGTACTCCGGCATCTGATGTCTTTGCTGCAAAAAATGAATACTGAAATGTTAACCCAATAACTATAAGAATCATTGGCCAAAAATGAGAAAAAATAAATCCAATATCAAAGATATTAAAATAAATCTCGAAAATTCCAGTATTGTCTAGGAAATAAAGAATACCTAATAAAATAAGTACTATTCCCACAATCATAGTTCCTTTGCGCTTATTATTCATATTATTAACCTCCCATGCCATATCCAAGGCATAAATATTAAACTATAATGGATAGATGAAATTTTGCTTTAACGAGCTTTTAGTGTCATATAAAACAGGTTGATACATAAGAATACTTCTAAATACTAAAAGCATGTTCCATCATTGTAAGCATTTGTTTCATACTATATTATAAGGTTAATAATATAAAAAGTCTGAAATTTTTTATCTAATTAAGGAACTAAATTGACTCTACTCTTGATATGCTTTTTCTAATATCATCTCTCTGTATTCGCCAGATAGTGTATCGTATACCACTCGAAATAATATCAGCTATTTTCATTACAGTACAAAGCCTAGTATTTTGCAAAGTTATAAAATCCATAAACCCACTAAAATTAACTATTCCAGTAATGTGCATATTTCCAATAGGCTGTAAGTCTTTATTTACTGCTGAGCCTGGCTTTATGGCTCCCTTTCCCACTGTGATATGCCCTACATGCTCAATTCTTCCTAGGGATGCATCTACTGCAATAATAAATGGCATTTCATACTTTTCCAATATTAAATTTGTAGTTTCACATAGATTTTTCGCATGAACCGGATTTTCTAGATTACCATACACATGAACATTACCATATTTCATTTCTCTCAGCTTATGCCCAATAATAGGGCCCAAGCTATCTCCTGTTGACCGATCAGAACCAATACATACAAATACTATGTCACTATACTTATTAGTTTTGCAGTTGGTTATCGTTTGATATAATGCTTCTGAAAATACAGCAAACGCATTTGTACTCATTGCATCAATATACGTTAGATTGGATGTCTTTGCACCAAAGCTCATTTTTTACACCACCAATACTTTTTTTTGCATGAAACCTAATTCACATTAATCTATTAATCTCTAGTATTATTGACAAATATTGTATATAATATAACTTTCATAAATTATTCAGTTTTAAATACTGATAACTATGTTACAATATAAATAGTCTCATTATTATGTATGTTGCAATTTAAAATATATTCATACTAGAAGGGTTGATACTTTTGCCATACAAGTTTAGAAAGAAAATAGGCCCATCTGCTTGCACTTTTATCGAAGAAGTGATTGACGGAATGCAGGATTGGGTACGGGTAATAGATAACGAGGATAATATTATTTTTGTAAATAAATCAATGCGTGAAGCTATTGGTATGGATATTGTCGGGCAAAAATGCTATGAGGCTTTAGGCAGGACATCTCCTTGTCAAAATTGTATTTCTAAAAGAGATCTACCAAATTGGTCCCGCTGCAAAGAAGAAATAATAAACGGTCGTATTTTTTCCGTAACTAGTTCTCCTTTTAGTAGTGCCGATGGTACAACAGAATATACTGTTATAGAAGTGCTGCACGATATTACAGAAATAAAAGAAATGAGTCACAAAATTGCAATTCAAAACGAAAAACTAAAAGAAGATTTGATTATGGCAAAAAGACTGCAAAGGAGCCTTCTACCAAAAAACACATTACAATTTGATAAGGCTATTTTTAACTTTATTTATAGGCCTTGTGAAACCTTGGGTGGAGATTTTACAGATTTCTTTAAAATTGACGATGATCATATCGGGGTATATATTGCTGACGTTTCTGGACATGGAGTAGCAGCATCTATGCTAACTATGTTTTTAAACACTGCACTAGATAAAACAGAAAAATCTCCTTCAAAGGTCTTAACACAGCTTTATACCAGTTACAATAACAATAAATTTTTTAGTGAACTATATATATCTATCTTTTATATAGTTATAAATATAAAAAAATATACTATTACGTACTCAAATGCTGGATTAAATGTATGCCCTATAATATTTTCAGGAAATGATTTTACAATACTCAGATCAGCCGGTATTCCAATAAGTAATTGGGTTGATCATCCGGAATATTCTGAGCAAACTATTAGTATAAAGCCTAATGACAACTTATTTCTTTATACAGATGGAATAATAGAGATTAGAAATACTGAAAAGCAGCAATTCGGCGAGGAGCGATTGTTAAATAATATGTTAAAGTCAGATATGCCACCAGCACAGAGGCTTTCGCAGTTAATTGATAAAGCCGTTTCTTTTTCCAATAGCATTAATCCGAATGATATTAAGGACGACATTACCGTTGCCCTTGTAGAAATAAAGTAGTGCAGATTAGAAGGCCTTTTGCATATATATATTATATTGAATTAGTCCTTAAATAAAAACATATATTTTCCTACCAATTGGTATGTTACAAAAAATAAAAATAAGGAAGTGCGTATATTGTTACCAAAAGAGACTGAACAAATATTAGAACAGTATAGAGCTGAAGGATATATAATTCCTCACCAATCTTTGATTAAGACTCCTGAACAAATAGAGGGAATTCGAGAAAGTGGGAAAATAACCACTCAAATTTTAGATTTGGTTGAAAAAGAAATAAAACCTGGTATGACAACAGCAGAAATAGATATGCTGGTATACGATTATACAATTGCCCATAATGCTATTCCTGCACCACTAAATTATATGGGATTCCCTAAAAGTGTCTGCCTGTCAATAAACGACGTTGTATGTCATGGTATCCCAAGCGATGAAACAGTACTAAAATCAGGTGATATTGTTAATGTTGATGTCTCCACAATTTTAAATGGATATTTTTCAGATGCCAGCAGAATGTGCATGATAGGCAATGTTAGCCCATCGGCTAAGGCCTTGGTGGAAACTGCAAAGGAATGTCTTGAAATTGGAGCAAAACAAGTAAAGCCATTTAATTCAACAAATGAAATAGGACGTGCAATTGAACCCTTTGCAAACCAGAGAGGATATACGGTAGTAAGGGATTTAGGCGGACATGGAGTGGGACTTAAATTCCATGAAGACCCCCATATTGACCACTTTGCTAAGCGTAATAAGGGGGTCTTAATGCTCCCTGGCATGGTATTTACTATTGAACCCATGATAAATGCAGGGGGGTACTCTGTCAAGGTAGCAAAAGATAACTGGACTGTCACCACCAGAGATGGTTCTCTATCTGCCCAATGGGAATATACTATAGCAGTTACTAAGGACGGTTATGAGATACTTGCGTGGTAAGCATCCACTGCGCAAGTTTTTCTATTCCTTCTCCTGTTTTGCAGGATATTTCAATAATTTCAGCATTTTCATTTAGTGCCTTAACACCCTTATAAAAGCTGTCCCTGTCAAAATCTATATAGGGCATTAAATCAATTTTGTTCAAAACAACTATATCTGCAGCTTCAAACATAGAGGTATACTTGTAAGGTTTGTCATGTCCCTCTGGAACACTCGCAATAACCATCTTAATTCCTTCACCTAAATCAAATGAGGATGGACAAACAAGATTTCCTACATTTTCTATAAATAATATAGCTCCATCACTCAAGTTTAGACTTTCAACTGCACTTTTTATCATATTCGCATCAAGATGGCAACCTCCGCCAGTATTAATTTGAACTACAGGGTTTCCAAGCTTATCTATTTTTTCAGCATCTATACTTGAAGCAATGTCACCTTCTACAACTGCTACATGCGCCTTATCTCCAAAAGCATCAATTAATTTCAAAATAGTACTTGTTTTACCTGATCCTGGTGAAGCCATTATATTTACAGCCTTAATTCCTTTTGAACTAAAAAAACTTCTATTTTCTTCTGCAAGCTTTTGATTTGCATGCATAATGTTTTTCATCACTTTAATTTCCATTGTTTTACCTCCGTTCAGCCCATTAGTATTTATTTTTATATAATGTTAGCCTGATTATACAACTTTCTTAATATACGTTTTTAAATTATGGATACACATAATAAATATTACTGATATTAACGTTCACAATTACATTAAAAAAGCAATAGCGTCATCCTCCACAACTGCAATAATAGAACTTTTTTAAGGTGATATGAGCCTGTATATATGCAGTGTAGCCATATATTTATTCAAAGAAAACAGAAACACACTCCTATTCCATCTTATACTTTGCAAAGCGAACCGGGAGTGTGTTTAGAGAATAACATAATAATTACTATTCAATTTCTATGCTTTCAATATAAAACTCTTTTCCTACATCTGTTGGAGTGCCAAGCCCACCACATTTGGGGCAATTAAATCCCTTAGGCGGCTTAATAAAAACTTCTCCACAGTCCTTGCATTTAAACTCAGCCTTTATCCTTGTAAATATAAGCTTGGCACCTTGTGCAATGGTCCCCTCACTCATAATATCAAAATACATCTGTACTGAATCATCTATTATAGTCGACAAGTCACCAATAACAAGCCGAATCTCTAATATCCTAGATGCATTTGCCTTGTTTGCCTCATCTACTGCTGTTTTGACCATGGACTGTGTTACCGCATACTCATGCATCTTGTTCAACACTCTCTATAGGCTTTGGAGCCTGAACTAACTTTAATGTATCTTTAGTATATTGTGATGATTTATGCTCCTCGCTTGAAATAATACATTTCTTTGGGCACACTTCAACACATGCATTACAAATAACACATTTGAACTGATCTATCTCCCAAGATTTTTCAGCCTTATTAACTGTAATAGCATTTGCTGGACACTTTCTCTGGCATATCCCACAAAAAATACACACATCTATATCACAACCTGAAATATGCCCTCTTGAGTTCTTAAAAGGCTCTCTTTTATCAAATGGATAGTTCCTGGTTGCAGGCTTTGATACCAAATTCTTTAGTACGTTTTCTACCATCTTAAACATACTTTATGACCTCCTATTTACTTTCTTTTACCTCTCAGTACAGGATATACATGGGTCAATCGTCAAAATGAGCATTCCTACATCAGCGAGTTCACTGCCCGGCAACATTTTTAATAATGAAGGTATATTGGCAAATGTTGGTGTTCTAAGTCTAAGTCTATCTAAAGTCTTAGTGCCGTTTCCTCTCATGAAGTATAATACTTCTCCTCTAGGCTGCTCAACTCTGGAAATTACATCACCCTTTGGTGGATTTCCTTTTACAGGAATAACATGCTCTCCCTCAGGCATCTTTGCTATAGCTTGCTTAACAAGATCAACTGACTGATAAATTTCATGCAGTCTTACATATGTCCTTGCATAGTTGTCACCATCATTGTGTATAACTGGTTCAAAATCTAACTGTCCATATGCGGAATACCCTGTAGTTCTCAAATCCATTTTTAATCCACTAGCTCTTGCCATAGGTCCAACTGTACAATATTCTATTGCATCAGCTTTTGTGAGAACTCCTCTTCCAACTAATCTATGTTTAACAGTATAATTATTCAAGAAAACAGCTTCAAGCTGCTCTAAATCCTCTTTTATTTCATCAACAACTTGATTAATAGTTGCCATTTGTTCTTTTGTAAGGTCACGTCTTGTTCCGCCAATGGTATTAGCTGATATAACAACTCTGCTACCACAGGTTTCTTCCATTATGTCCATAACCTTTTCTCTATTTCTCCATGCCTGCATGAATAGGCTTTCAAAACCAAAGGCATCAGCTAAAAGTCCTAACCACAATAAATGGCTGTGCATTCTGTGTAGTTCCGCCCAAATTACACGAAGGAATTTTGCTCTATCAGGAATTTCTATATTCATTAATTCCTCAATACCTTGACAATATGCCATTGCATGCATAACACTACATATTCCGCATACTCTCTCAACAACAAATGTGTTTTGAGTAAACTCTTTTGTTTCTGTAAGCTTTTCTAATCCTCTATGAACATATCCTATAGCTGGTATTGCTTCAACAATTTTTTCATCTTCCATAACCAGCTTAATATGGAGGGGTTCGGGAAGCACAGGATGCTGTGGTCCAAAAGGTATTACAGTTGAACTCATACTTATTTACCCCCTCTTTGTTCAATAGTTATTTGCCGTCTTAACATAGGTGAAGAAAGCTCTTCGTCTGATAATAGCATATGCCCACCATAGTCAATAACTATATCAGTTATATTTAAACCAAACAATTCTTTCATTTCATTTTCTACAAGTATTGCACTAATAAATATTTTTGAAATGCTGGGTATTTCTTCACCCTTCTTGACAGTGATTTTGACATTTTTCATTTCATAATCTTTATCAAAATGATAATAAACATCAATAGTGTCATCTCCATTGTCTACACAAGTAGAGGTAACATATCTATAGTCCTGATACTTGCAACTTGAAGTCTCTGCAAGCAATTGAGCACTTGTAGTTTCAACTAAATTTTCAATCATTTCTCGTACCTCCATGATCCGCAAAGCGGCTATACTACTTGCCTTCGTTCTTCATTAACTCCGCCTTCTCATCTAGCTTGCCTATAGCTTGTACTATTCCGTCTATTATTGCCTCAGGTTTCGCACAACAGCCTGGAACATACACATCAACTGGGATTACATTTTCGATTCCTCCCAGTACGTTGTAACATTCTCTAAAAATACCTCCTGTGCAGGCACAAGCTCCAATTGCAACAACACACTTTGGGTTAGGCATTTGGTTATATATATTTTTTAACACTTGTGAATTTCTTTTATTTGCAGAACCAGTTACAAGCAAAATATCTGCATGCTTAGGATTACCAACATTGACAATTCCTAATCTTTCAGCATCATACATTGGAGTCAGACATGCTAACGTCTCAATATCACATCCATTGCAGCTTGTACAGTCATAATGCATAATCCAAGGTGACTTTTTCCTTGACTTGCTTATTATACCCATACTAACCTCCCACGCCTAATTTAGGCATAAAATAATGAAACTTTCAGTGGAGAACCTCTGCTTGGCAGAGGTCTGTCTCCCTTTTGTAGCTTTCTCTGCTCACATTGTCAAAAACAACAATCTCAGCAAATCCAGCGTCTAGTTATATCTACTGTATTAAGTTACTAATTAAATTAGATACATCCAAATAATATTTACAAGGGCAATACCAATTCCTGCAACCCAAGTTGTTTTAACCATCCATTGCCATGTCATTCTAGCACTAATATTGTCCACTAATATTTCTATAAAATAACAAACTAATGCTATTAATATACCTACCCATATAGGTTGTGCAAAAAACAATGAAATTAATCCCATAAACAGTACTAAGTCAATCCAATGAGTTAACTCAATTAATGCCAACTGTGTTCCTGAAAACTCAGTAGTTAATCCCTTTATAAGCTCCTGATGTCCATGGTGTGAAGTTGCAAAGTCAAAAGGAGACTTTCTTAACTTAATTGTTAAAATAAACAAGAAGGACAAAAACACCAATGGAAGACTGAATAATAGAGGCTTTTCGTGCTCAAATATGCCTGAAATCATAAAACTTCCAGTAGCCTTATAAACACCAACTACCATAAGCAGCAATACTGGCTCGTATGCCATCATAGACATAATCTCTCTCTGAGCACCGATCTTGCTATATGGAGAACGAATACTACTTGCTCCCATAATAAGTGCAATACCGGAAAAAGCTAGAATAAACATAATCATCAATAAATCCTGCTGTAAAACAAGCATTACTAACGCACCAATTGCAAATAATAAGTGTCCTAGAACATATACCATCTGAGTTTGATTAACCGCAATGTCCTGCTTACCAATTAGCTTAAAGAAATCATAAAACGGCTGAAGTATTGGAGGACCCTGTCTATTTTGCATTCTAGCGGTTATTCTTCTGTCAATACCAGTCAATAAACCGCCAATTATTGGGGCAGCTATTATGGCAATAACAGCTATTAATAAATTGTTTATGCTCATAATCCAATCACCACCCCTAAAATAATTAAAACTATCGCACCAGCTATAATATTAGCTCCTGTTGTAAGTTTCTCTTCTCCGAATACACCTTGCATATAGTAATTTCTTACTACTACGGTTTCTGTTTTGTCTCCAGGGCTGATAAATTCAAGCCCTCTCATATCATCACTGGCATTTCCTCCACATAAATATGGTGGTTTAAGTCTTGTAGGCTTTAGCCTGTGAGCAAAAAACGGAATTGCAACCATTAATAGCAATACCAATATAAAGAACAGTATAGAGGCAAACCCTCCATAAACTGCATTATCCATATTGTGAAGCCAAATTCCCATACCCTCACCAAAAAGAGCCTCTTTGTCGGTTAAAGCAAAGGCAATTACCTGTGGCTTAACTAACACATTATATAGTGGAACAATTCCTATACTTGCCGCCATAACAAATATAATTAACATAGACAATGCAGCTTCCATTGAGAACGTTAATTTCTCTATATGGAACTTTGGCTTGTATGACATTGTCAATATAATTCCAATCCACTTACCCCAGAACACTACAGTTAATGCACTACCTAGTATAATTAACAATAATACCAGCGGCTGATCTACTGCAGTTTCTATAGCCATAAATTTAGTGATAAGTACTCCAAAAGGAGGAAGCATCATTGAAATCATACCAATTACTG
>JAEWZA010000151.1 GCA_023395575.1 Bacillota bacterium | reverse complement strand
CATATAACAATGCTGCGCCAGAAGCTCGGAGAGTATGGAAATCTGATAGAAACTGTGAGAGGCGTAGGGTATCGATTTGGAGGTTTAATAACGTGACAAAGCGTATATTCAGAAGTATCTTTTTAACCTCCCTAGTTGCTCTTATTCTGGCTTCGGGTTTTATTGTAATAACACTATATAGAATATACGAAACCGACGCAGTGAATGAGATTAAAAGTGAAGCGGCTCATATTTTGGTCTTAATTAGACAAAAGCAACCCGAGTCGGAGTATTTGAAGCAAATCTACTCCAGTGACAGAATCACTTTAATTGCCGAAAACGGTTCAGTAATATACGATAACATGACAGATGCGTCTACAATGGAGAACCATGCCAACAGGCCAGAAATTACTGAAGCACTGATGACCGGTACAGGTGAAAGCCAGCGCTATTCGGATACGCTGTCACAAATGACGATATACTATGCGCTGAAAACGAATGAAGGTAATGTGTTGCGCATATCAAAAACTCAAAGTAGCGCGCTGGGGTTGTTCTGGGATGTGCTGCCGATATTGCTCATAATATTAATAAGTATTACATTAGTGTCTTATCTTATTGCACGGTATATGGCAAAACAGATAGTGTCTCCAATAAACACATTAAATCTTGATTCACCGTTTGAAAATGTTATATACGACGAACTAAGCCCGCTACTTACGCGTATAGATCAGCAGAATAAAGATATAACAAAACAGATGTTAGAGATTACCAAAAAGCAACATGAATTTAATGTAGTGACGAAAAATATGCGTGAAGGACTGATCCTTATATCCGCTAAAGGCAACATACTTTCTATAAATGAAAGCGCTGTTGAAATATTTCAGACGGACATTGAAAAGAGCATTGGTAGCCATTTACTATCCGTAAACCGATCTGTTACCATGCACAGAGTTTTTGAGGATGCATTAAACGGAATCAATACAGAAGCGCTTCTTACGATTAACGACAGGCATTATCAACTGTTTGGAAATCCTGTAGTATCCAAAGCTAGTGTGCACGGGGCGGTGATACTACTACTTGATATCACCGATAAACATAGTGCCGAACGTAGCCGAAGAGAATTCACTGCAAATGTATCTCATGAATTAAAGACACCGCTTACTTCTATACTGGGCTTTGCAGAAATTATGAAAGATGGTCTTACAAAACCCGAAGATATGCAAGGCTTTGCAGGACGCATATATTATGAAGCAAGCGGACTGATTACGCTTATAGACGATATACTGGAGCTTTCACAGCTTGATGAGAAGACAGAGCTGCCTAATAAAGAGAATGTTGACCTTTATTCCTTAGCTGAGGATGTTCTAAGCAGGCTTAAGCCGATAGGAGACAAGAAAGGGGTTAATCTTTCTCTCCAGGGTCAAAATATTGTAGTCTCCGGTTACAGGAAGATACTTGATGGAATGCTGTACAACTTATGCGATAATGCGATTAAATACAACGTTGCAGGTGGTAGTGCTACCGTGAGAATAGATTATAAAGACTGGAAACCTGTTGTTACTGTAAGCGATACGGGCATAGGCATTCCACTGGAACACCGACCCCATGTATTTGAACGATTTTATCGTGTGGATAAAAGCAGATCAAAGGAAATTGGAGGTACAGGACTTGGTCTCTCTATCGTAAAGAATGGTGCAATCCTGCAAGACATTACTATTGACATGCGAAGCGAGGAGAATACAGGCACAACTTTCAAGCTTACCTTCCCAATAACAGTTAACAGTGAAACCTCAGCAGATTAACAATAAACACCACTGCAAAAATTAAGTGGTGTTTATTGCTTTACTTGAAGAGAGTAGGTCAAAAAAACATAAAGCTCTTCTTTTAACAAAATAGCAATATTAAAAAATTTCTAATTATTTCATTTTTCCATAAACCATATTAGTAGCTTAATAATATCTTCCAATTACGCGAACATAATTGACAAGTATTTGTTACAAATTATTACAGCAATAGTCAAGAAATGTATTGTAAATACAGTCAAATAATGTTAGAATAATACCAAAATAGAGGAAGATTGTAAAAAAATATATTATGGGGAGAATTTATATGAAATTTAGAAAGCTTGGCGCAAAATTAAACTTACTGATTGTTAGTGTAATGTTTTTTCCTTTAGTTATTATCTTTTTTTTAATATCTACTGGGATATATAGCTCGCAGGTAAGCAATGCAAAGCTGTTAGCTGTC
Source organism: Bacillota bacterium (assembly GCA_023395575.1). Lineage (GTDB taxonomy): Bacteria > Bacillota > Clostridia > Acetivibrionales > DSM-1351 > Ruminiclostridium. The sequence continues at coordinate 20,628 of JAEWZA010000151.1, read as the reverse complement.
AACGAAGGTAGAGTTGCAGCTGCCGAAGTAAATGAGCTTTATATTAAAACTCTTCAGTCAGCAAAGGATTTAGAAACTAGATTAAACAGCATATTAAGCAGTTCTTCAAAAAACCGTGAGGATGTAATTAAAATACTTGAGGATACTATGAAGTCAAACGATTCCATATTTGGTGCCAGTGTTTGCTTTGAACCAAATGCTTTTGACGGAAGAGATTCTGAGTTTGCAAATAAAAAATACCATGATGCGACCGGACGTTTGATTCCATACGTAACAAGAGGAGCAAATGGTTTTGATATCACACCCTTGGTTGATTATGATAAGGAAAAGTCGCTGTGGTATTCTGATACGAAGAAAACAAAAAAGCAAACAATTACGGAGCCACTGCCTTATGAGGTTAATGGTAAAAAATACATACTTGTTACACAAGCACTTCCGATTGTTGATTCATCTGGTAAATTTATAGGAATAGTTGCAGTTAACATAGACATTTCAGGATTTCAAAAATATATTGAAAGTATGAACTCTGAAAGCGGCTATTCAACTATTTTGTCTACAAAGGGAGTGTTTGTAGCTCATGGTAGAAAATCTGATATTGTCATGACAAATGTGGTTGATATTGACTCAAAAAACAGTTATTTAATTGATAGAATAGCAAAAGGAGAGGAATTTGATATAGTTGATAATTCTGCTGTAACAGGTGAAAAAACTATTAAGGTTTTTGTGCCTATAAACTTTGAAGGTACAGATACAAATTGGTCTATATGTTCAATAACATATTATAAGTATTTTTTATCAACTTATTATATACTGTTAAAGATGCTTGCAGTTATAGCTATGCTTGTACTTGTAATAACACTTGTGATTCTTACTATTGCCATAAAGAGAACAGTTACAAAACCGATATTTAGCATAGTAGAAGTTCTACAAAGACAAGCAGCACTTGATTTTTCCTTTTATGAAAAATCAGAAGCAGTTAAGTACAACTCTAGACATGACGAAATAGGGATGATGGTCAACGCTCTTAAGGCAATGGAAGATAGCGTAAAGGAGTTTGTTGTTAAAACATCGAAATCGGTACAACAAATTGCGGCATCGTCGGAGGAACTGACTTTAACTGCTCAACAGGCGGCGATATCATCTGATGAGGTTGCAATAACTTTACAGGAAATTGCACGGGGAGCAAGTGCTCAAGCTAAAGACACTGAGATAGCATCTAATAATATTGAAGAGCTCGGCGGTATTTTAGAGCAAGATGTTGATTTAATAAAAGAACTTAATGCTGCAGCTTTAACTATTGATGAAAGAAAGGAAAAAGGCGTATCCATTCTTAAAGAGCTGGTTGAAAAAAATAATAAGAATAATAATGCAGCAAAAGCAGTTTTTAAAATTATTATGAGTAATAATGAAAGTGCAGATAAAATTGAAAATGCCAGCCAAATGATTAAAAGCATTGCAGAACAGACAAACCTACTGGCATTAAATGCAGCAATAGAATCTGCTAGGGCAGGAGAGGCAGGAAAAGGTTTTGCGGTTGTATCAGATGAGATAAGAAAGTTAGCTGAACAATCCAATTTATTTACAAATGAAATTAAGCTTGTCATCAATGAGCTTAAATTAAAATCTCAAGAAGCAGTTGATACAATGAAGAATTTGAAAGGTCTCGGAGACTCTCAGGCTGAATGTGTTAAAAATACTGAAGATGAGTTTGCATTGATTGCAACGTCAATAGATTCTGTAAAAGATATTGTTGCAAAATTAAACAGTTTTGCAGAACTTATGACAGATAATAAGAATAAAATAATTGATCTTACACAAAATTTATCAGCTATATCTGAGGAAAATGCTGCCGGAACTGAGGAGGCATATGCATCAATGGAAGAGCAATCGGATACCATAGGAGACATTGCAAATTCTGGACAAGCTTTAGCAGCTGTTGCAGAAGACTTACACAAACTGATTATGAAATTTAGGGTGTAATTAAAGATGATGTATGCTATTTTTATATTAATTACTATAGGATAATTTAACTTCCCAGATTAAATGTACATGCTCAACCTCATCTATGTAAAGTTGTGGTTATAAAATTGTATGAATAGTTATGTTAAAAAGCTTGCTGAATGAATATATGGATTTAATGATATTACAAAAGTAGTATTCGTGTAAATTCAAATTTATTCGGCAAGCTTTTTGTATTTCTGTAAAAAACGACACAATGTCATTTGACTCATGGATGATAGAAATGGGAATGAGTATAAAACACAGCAGTGAAATATCACTAACTTATGCAAATTTTTCGGCAACAAAAGCACTGATAAAAAATGCTGAAGAATAATTACTAATATTGACAAATAAGATGCATTTTGCTATTATGAGGTTAATTTGTGTAATGTTCAAGTTTATTACTAAATAGAATGTTAATGGTTAAAAAAATATTTTGAAAAATTAGACGTAATGCTATAAATACTTAAAAATTTCTACTAGTTGAAACAGATTTCGCTGGCGATAGCTAGTGTTTTTTAGAATAAAGGTCTATTATTTTTAATAAACAAAAACAGATTCTTATCTCATAGGGGTTAGAAAATATAAATGAAATGGGGAAGTCTATGTCTAAAACGGATGATGGATACGGTGCACTGATTGGTTTGTGTTTGGTTTTGGCACTTGTTGCTTTTATTGTTTACTGTATATTTTTGATTGCAACAGCAATTGTAACAGTAGCAGCAGCTGGTGGAACAATTTATGGAGGAGGAACTGCCATCAAAAATTATTTCTCTTCATTTAAAGAAAACATTATTGATGAAAATAGATAATTTGCGGCGTAAGAAATAAATACTAGGAGGAAAAGAGATGGCTAAAGCACCACAGCCTGCAAAGAAAAGTTATTTCTTTGGTAAGGGCTATGTAGATTTGCTCAATACCATTAAGGGAGCATGGAAGAGAAATTTTGCATCTATTGTGAAGTACAAAGATAACATTGCCAATTCACATGCAAGAGGTGATGGAAGAGTTAAATTTATATTTTTACTGATACTAAATATATTGGCAATGGCCTCAGTGATAATCTGTGGTTCAATTATAACCCTTTTAATCAGCACAATTAATATTGTTGTTTTATTAGCTTTTATGGCAGTAGTATATATTGGCTTTTCGGTTGTTTGGTTGGTGGATAGAATATACTTGTTCAAGAATAAGATATTTACGGCATGTCATGAATGCAAGGAAAAATCATTAATTCCTACATATATTTGTCCGAAATGTGGAGCAAAACATACTAATTTAACACCTGGTGTACACGGAATTCTGAAGAGAACATGTATTGGAGAACATCCTAAGTCATATTGTGGTGAGCAATTACCAACAACCTTCTTCAATGGACGTAGAACACTTGAAGCAAATTGCCCCCATTGTTCAACACCTCTCATGGATAGAGAATCGGTTCCAATTTGTATACCTGTTGTAGGTGGTCGTTCTGTTGGTAAAACAGCATTTATAACGGCGTTTTCTAAAGATTTTATTGATACTGTAGCACCCAAAAGAAGTTGGGACATTGAGTTTTATAATGATAAAAAAGAAGCAATTTATAAAGAGATAGAGCAGGATTATCTTAATGGTAGTACACGAATGACAGATAGACCACAGGATATAAATAAAGCAAGTTCTATTTCCTTTAGCTTCTTTGTAAAGGGAAAAGAGTTCAGTCCTGAAAGACTTGTGCATGTTTATGATATCGCAGGAGAAGTTTTCACTGATAATAATGAGAATGAGATGCAGAAACAGTATGAGTATTGTCAGGGAATGGTATTGATGCTTGATCCGTTTGCTATTCCATCGGTAAGAAATAGATGTGAAGCTCAATTAACACCAGAAGACATTGCTGGAATAGGTAAGGCAGATATTAATGGTATTGTTGATTCTTTCCTTAATAAACTTAGAGAAGTAACTGGACTGAGTGATCAGAAAATGTCATCTGTTCCTTTAGCAGTAGTAATTGGAAAGATTGATTCAGCTGGATTGGCAGAGGAGATTGGAGATTCTGCTGTAAAGAGAATAATGGCAGTGAAATCAGAGATATTCACTGATTACTATGATACACAAGATCATCTTTGTAGACAGTTTTTAAAGAACAATGGAATGGAAAGTTTCATTAATAATGTAGATTTGAAGTTTAAAGACAATAGATATTTCTCATGTACAGCTATCGGGCATACAAGAGATCATGGTAAATACAATCCACAAGGTGTATTGCAACCAATGCAGTGGCTTTTTGGAAAAGCAGATGCAAAGATGTCTCAGACATGGAACGATGCGAAGTTTAGCAAGAAGATTCCTAAAATAGAGGACGCTTTAGTATAGGAGGCAAAATGGACGAAAACAAAGTAATTCCAGTGGTGGAAGATACACATGAAACTGAAACAGTAGTTGAAACTTTGCAGGAAGAAAAAGATGTTAGCGATGGATTGAACGAAGATAATCCTAATGAAGAAGCAATCCAAGAAGAGCCTCAAATGCAAAATTCAGAAGCAGCAATCAAGGAAGAACCTCAAGAACATAATACGGAAGAGAATATTCAGAAATTTGATGTTATTGAGAAGTTGATTCAGCTTGAAGAGAAAATGGATGCAATGAATGGGTTGTTTATACAGAAAATTCAGCGTACAGCCTATGAAGAGAAAATAGTAGATCAAATGCATGCTGAACTTCAAAAATACAAGGAGGATATGTATTCTCAGTTGGTAAGACCTATTTTATTAGATATTATTGAAGTGAGAGATAGCATAATTCGAATGTCAAAGGCTTTTGCAGCAAAGCCAGCTGAAGAACAGAATGTTCCACTTAAGACCTTCAGTGATTATTCATTTGATATTCAAGACATCCTTGAAAAGAATAACATTACTATTTATAACTGTAAAGAAGGAGATACTTTTATCCCTATAAAGCAACGAGCTATTAAGAAGATTAAGACTCCAGTTGAAGAACTTCATGGAAAAGTAGCAGAGAGCCTAAGTAGTGGTTACGATTATATGGGAAAAACAATTTCACCTGAAAAGGTAGTAGTATATTTTTATGAAAAGCCAGAAAATACTGAAAATACGGAAGGAGAAAATCACTAATGGCAAAATACGTATTTGGGATTGACTTAGGTACTACATATTCATGTATTTCATACGTGGATGAGACTGGAAGAGCTACTGTAATAAACAACCAAGAGGGTACAAATACTACTCCCTCAGTAGTAAACTTTGCAAGTCCTAATCAGGTAGTAGTTGGACAGGTTGCAAAAGAGAATGCTGTTATTGATCCTAACAATACAATATCTTTAGTTAAGACTCTTATGGGTAAATCAGATTTTGCAATCAATTATAACGGAGAGGACAAGTCTCCAGAAGAAGTTTCTGCATATATTCTTAGAAAAGTAACTCAGGATGCTGCGAGACAGATTGATGCAGAGGTAAAGGATGTTGTTATTACTTGCCCTGCATATTTTGGCACTGCTGAACGTACTGCAACCAAGAACGCTGGAATTATTGCAGGTCTGAATGTTCTTGAAATTATTAGTGAGCCTACAGCAGCAGCTTTGTACTATGGCTGTGCAAAGGAGCAAGCAGAAAAGACTATTCTTGTATTTGACCTTGGCGGTGGTACTTTTGATGTTACTATTATGAGAATTAATTCTGAAAAGATTGAGGTTATTTGTTCAGATGGTAATCACGAACTTGGTGGTAAAGACTGGGATGAAGCTGTAATGAGATATCTTGCAGAAGAATTCATTTCACAGACTAAATTTGATGGTGAATTTGATGAGTATGCACAGCAGGATATGAGATTGAAAGCCGAGAAAGCAAAACAGCAGCTTTCTTCAAGAGAAGAAGTGCCTGTTATGCTTGATGCTTCTGGACTTAGAGCTAGAATTAGTATCACAAGAGAAAAATTTGATGAAATTACATCAAGTCTTCTTGCAGAAGCTATAGCTAAAACAGATGCTGTAATTGAAGTTGCGAAGAGTAAGGGATGCAACATTGATGAAATCCTCTTGGTAGGTGGCTCAACAAGAATGGATCAGGTCGATAAGGCATTAGTTGATAAGTATGGAATGAAACCAAAAATCCTTGAACCAGATGAAGCTGTAGCAAAAGGTGCAGCAATTCATGCTGTTAATGTTTACATAAATAACCAGAAAAGTTTAATTGGGGCTACTCCTAATACAGAAGGAGAAGTAAAAGTAAATATTGGTGGAACAAATGTATCGATTAATTCCGGTGATTATAAGGAACCCCTTACTGTTAATCCTGAAACGATGAGCATTGGTGGAAGGATACAGACTGTAGTGGTAGCTACTACAAAGAGCTTCGCTATTGAGATATTGCTTAATAATGAAAGAAAATGCTGTAACATGATAATAAAGAATGAGCCAATGCCGAATGGTGCAATATCTATTTCTAAGACATTTGGTACTCATGATGACAACCAGAATACTGCTGAGTTGGTTGTATATGAAAGTGATTTTATGGAGGACTATTTTGAGGTTGATGAAGATTTTGTTTTAGGAACAGCAACACTTGAGTTGCCTGGAAATCTTCCTGCTGGTTCGCCTATTGAAATCACATTTACACTTAATACAGAAGGAATCCTTGAAGTGAGTGGTGTTGATAAGACCACTAATAAGGAAGTACATGCAACAATGCAAGCTAAGGGTATTATGGCTGAGGTGAAAGTTGACGAGCTTAAAGAGAAATCTAGAGGCATTGTTATAATGTAAGATATAATATCCTGCCACATATCTAAAATTATGTAGCAGGATATTTGTTTTTTTTGGAGGAAGATTTGAATGGCTATTAGAGTAGGTATTGACTTGGGAACCACTTTTAGTGCTGTGGCGAGAATAAATGAAGCCACTGGAAAACCAGAGGTAATTAAGAATAGTTTTGATAGTCCTATTACGCCTTCTGTCTTATGCTTTGAACCAAATGGAAAAGTTTTGTTTGGAGAAGATGCAAAAAATATGCAGGGAATGGGAAATACCAATGCGGTTGCCTTTTTCAAGAGAAACATGGGCAATGAGATGTTCAGCGTTGAGTATTACGGAAAAACCTACAATGCCTCAGATTTGTCAGCAATTTTATTAAAAAAATTAGTTGAAGAGGCAGAACAGACATGTGGTGAGAATATCGATTCGGCTGTTATTACAGTACCTGCGTACTTTACTCATAAAGAACGTCAGGCAACAATTGCTGCTGGTAAAAAAGCTGGATTAAATGTATTAGCTATCATTAATGAACCAACTGCAGCGGCCTTTGCATATGGTCTTAATGACAAAGAAAATGAGCAAACTGTCTTAATATATGATTTGGGTGGAGGAACCTTTGACGTTACCATTGCACGAATCAATAAAAATAAAATAGATATTTTGGGCAGTGATGGAAATCATGAACTTGGCGGTAAAGACTGGGATGATTGTATTGCGAGATACTTGGTTCAAGAGTTTAACGAGCAATATGGCGTTGACCTGAGCGAAGATGATGAAATGGTGGCTTCATTGTTGGTTACAGCGGAAAATGTTAAGAAACAGCTTACATCAAAAGACGAAGTAGTTGTTCCTATAATTTATAAAGATATAACAGGGATTGTTACAATCACAGAAGAGTTATTTGAGAATATCTCAAGTTTTCTGCTGGTAGCAACAAAAGAACTTACAGAAAATCTTATTACATCTGTTGGATTGAGCTGGAGGGATATAACAGGAGCTATTTTAGTTGGTGGGTCAACAAGAATGCGAATGATTCATAATTATGTAAAGGAAATGTCTGGCAAAGACCCCCTTTCTGGTGTGAATGTTGATGAAGCGGTTTCATTAGGTGCAGCAATAAAAGCAAATATTGATGATTCTGGAAAACCTATTTCAGCAGGATTTTTTGGTACGCTTGGAGGAAAGAAAACCCTTGAAATTGCAGGGGCTAAAGAAGTTTCTGATGTAACTACACATGCTCTGGGAATGATTGCGGTAAGTGAAGATGGTCAGAAATACATAAATAGCGTAATTATTCAAAAGAATACTACCATTCCTGCTGTAAGCAAGAAATCCTATAACTTTAGAACTAGATCAAAAGATAATGAGCTAGAGGTATATGTTTTACAAGGTGCATACCAACGCCCGTTAGACAATACGATAATTGATAAATATGTAATTACAAAAATTGAAAAAACAGACAAGGCTCAATCGGTGATTGAAGTCTCATATAAATATACTTCAAATGGTGTTGTGGAGGTATCAGCAATTCAGACAGAAACTGGTAAAGACCTTCCTGTTAAAATTGAAAAGCTTCCTGATGATATGAGTTGGACAGATGGCTCGCCAATGGATCAAGCTACTAATGTTCAGCCTGAAGTTGAAGTGATTCTTGCAATAGATTTGTCAGGTAGTATGGGGGGACAGCCAGTCAAAAAAGCAAAAGAAGCTATGAGAAACTTTGTTAATCAGATGGATGCTGATTTTATAAAAATTGGCCTATTAGCATTTTCAGATAGTACAAAGCTTGTGACTAAACCAACAGATGACTTTAGAAGACTAATCAATGACATTGAAAGTTTAGAAGTTGGAGATGTTGGATACGGCACTTCAGCAGAGCCCTTCTCCAGTTCTCTTGATACTTTGATTGGCAAAAGGTTTGGAAGAAAAGTAGATGATAAAATTATGTATATTGTCGTTCTGACCGATGGGATTTGGGATTATTCATCTGTAGCAATCAAACAGGCAAAACAATGTCATAAGCAAGGAATTGAAGTTATGGCATTAGGCTTTGGTGAAGCAGATAAAAAGTTTCTAAAAGAAATAGCTTCTACAGAAGACTTTGCTTCTCTGACAAACTTGGCAGATTTATCAGGATCATTCTCAAGGATTGCACAAGCTATAGGAGATAAAAGTTCTGGCTTGAAAATGATGTAGCAAAGGAGACAAAGAAATGACTGAGAATTGGTATATAATTCTTGAATTAGAGTTTGATCCTAAGCCTGTTGTAGATGAGGCTTTCATTGAGCAACGCATAGAGGAAAAAAGAAAATTTTGGTCTACCAAAGCAAATGATTTTAATAATGGTGCAAAATACCGTAGGTACTCTCAGATTTTACCAGATATTAAGAGGGACATGATAGGAGAGGCGAATATTCGCAAGGAGCTTATAAAAGATGCATGTGAAAAGATATATGGACCAATAGACAAAATATTAAAACAGATAAAGAAAACTGAAGTGCCCAGCGATACAATTGAAAAGATAGCTAAAAAGCAAAAGGTGGACGAGGAGCTTGTAAAAAGAAGAGCAACAGCTTTGGGAATTAAGATTGGGAGTTCTCAGGGGGGAGATTTCGAAGCTCTCTATGATAAATATTATAAAACCAAGCCTCAGAACGCTGATAAATTCAATGGAATGAAGCAAATGCTACTATCATTCAACGTAGATGATCTTTATCAATTTTTATATGCTGGAACACCTATAAAGAATGCCTCAAATCAGCCATGTGATGCACTTAGACAGAAAGCAAAAGAAAAAAAGGCTAAGGAATTCTATAAGAATGATAGTATCAGTGGAACTGGCTCAAAGTTGTGTGGTCAGTGTGAGGAAGCCTTCAAGGATGCTGATTCAAAGCTAGTATATGATAAATATATCGAATACACAAAGCGTAAAGAGCATCTTGATAATGCTAAAGAAATCTATGAAATGACTGGTGAAATTACTATAGAAGCTTACAGTGATTACATTGGTAAGCTTACAGAGATTTTTAAGGATAGAAAGCTTGCACAGAGTGTATTTACTGCATTTTGTAAGGTGGAAAAGATTGCTCTTCCAGTTTCTGAAAGTGGAACAGAAACAAAAAATCAGCATATTAAGCTTTGCAGATGTGGTTGTATGAATGACACATCGGATGGAAGAAAAGTTTGCATGAATTGTGGACTTGAACTGCAGATTAAGTGTCCAAAGTGCGGAACTATAAATGATGCAAATGTTAATGTCTGCAAATGTGGCTTTAAGTTCGAGAATATTGATAAGGCAGTTGCGTTGTGCGAACTAACAGCTTTAGCAATAGCTAATATGGAGTTTTCAGTAGCTCGTGCACATTTGGCAGATGCAGATAAGTATTGGCCTGGTAGTGATAAGGTTAAGGAGTTAAAGCAAAAACTCACTGAAAAAGAACAAAGAGTTGGTATGGCTGTTTCTGAATTGAAGGAAGCTTGTACCAAGAAGAATTACTATGCAGCAAAAAAGCATTATGAAAGTATTAAAAAATTCTCGCCAGAGTACTCAGATATTGCAATAGAGGAAGAATTCAATTCTCATATTGCAGAGGCTGAAAGATATAAAGCGGTTGCAAATAGCTCTAAGTCAGAAACTGAAATTGTTGAAGCTTGTACAAAAGCATATGAAGCGTGTAATGATTGTCCAGGCGTAAGAGAAATTATTGCAAAATATCCACCCAATGAGCCAATAAATCTTGTTGCATCAGCAGATACATCAGCAAAAATTAATGTCCTGTCTTGGACAAAGAGTGCGACAGCAGGATTGTTGTACTATACCGTTGTTCGAAAAGAGGGAGCAGTACCTATAAGTATTCAAGATGGTCAGGTGGTTGCTCGTGTGAGTTTGTGTAGTGCTACTGATAAAAAAATAACACCGGGAGCACAGTACTATTATGCGGTGTTTGCTGAAAGAGCAGGAATATTTTCAAATGCGTTAATTACAAAAGAACCTATTACGAATCTATATGAGATTTCAGGTGTAGCAGTTGCAGCAGGTGATTCAACCTTACAGTTTTCATGGGACGATATTGCAGAGAATGCATCTGTAGAGTTGGAAAAAGAGGTTAATGGCAAAAAGACAAAATTAACCTGCAACAATAGAAGTAATTTTGTGGATAAAGAGCTAGCTAATGATGTTGAACATCATTACAGGATTTATTTAGCCTACCTTATAGGTGCAAATAAGATTTTTACAAAAGGTATTACAGTAACAGGAACTCCTACAAAATTGCCAGCACCAATAGAAAAACTTGTTGTTAAGCCATTGCAAAACAATGAGTTCTCCATTGAATGGGAAAATCCAGAAAATAGCAATATTCAATTTTTCTATTCAGAGAAGAAACCAGAATTCTTTAGTGGTGATATCCTAGCTGTATCAGCTTTGGAAACTACGATGAAGAGCCTGATGATACAGAAAAAAAACAATATTACAGGCACCTTTACTCATGCTGGTGAAGAACTGATTTATGTTGTGGCAGCAGCTATTAAATCAGGTTCTGCGGTGGTTGGAACTGTTGCAAGAGCAAGTAAAGGTGGAACTGTTAAGATTAAAGATGCAAACCTTGTAAATGGAAAGATTCTGATAAGTGTAGATTTGCCTAAAGATGCAACAGGATTTATTGTGTTATATAGATCAGATCAATTTCCAGAGGATATTTCAGATGTAAAAACTACTAGAAAATACATACCTCTAAAACAATATGAGTATGACTGTGGTTTGCTAATTGATTCAAATGGACCTCAAAATTACTACTTCTCTATATTTGCGGAGTTTAAGGTTGATGGGGAAAAGGAGTATTCTACAGGGACTGACTATTTATTTTCAAATGTTTCGAAAGAAGTCATAACTTATAGCGTAAATGTGAATAAGAAATTATTTGGAACTAGTACTGTAGAGTTGACATTTGAGGCGGAAAATAAGCAATTTAATCTTCCAGCAATAGATATTATGTCATCAATAGGTGTTGCTCCAATGTTTAAAAAATCAGCTAAAATTTTCTACCAGATAGAAAAACAAGAAGTTAACGGAAGCGCTAAGGTAAGTATTCCGCTTGCAAAGGGTATGCCAAAAGAAACTTATATTAAAGCGTTTTTACAGGACGAGAACTTACAAGGACGCTACCGACTTAAATTAAAATTAAATTCTGATTTAAAAATTAGTTAGGAGAATGAATATGTTGCTTAAATCTACATTTATCTGCCCTTTTTGTTTTGAAGAACACAAGATATCTGGAGCTCAGTTTCGGTGTACAAATCGTAGATGTAAGGATGTACCAGATAAAGAAATAACCAAATATGAAAATGGTAATCTTGCTATCCCTAAAATGGGAAAACCTACATTCAATGTAAAGATGAAGAATTTCTCATTACCAAGATCAGGTAAGTGCCCAGAGTGTGGTGGTGAGACATATGCTATTGTATGTCCATCTTGCCATAATAAATTACCAGAGTCTACATTATTGGGAAAGGATATGATTATCTCTGTAGTAGGCTCTCGTGATACAGGAAAGAGCCACTTTGTTGGTGTAATTATTAACGAATTGATTGAGCGTATCTCTGTTAGGTTTGGTGGAGCTATGGAAGGTTTTGATGATACCATGCAGAGATATAAGGCTGGTGCATATCAAAAACTTTATTGTGATTTGCAGAAATTAGATTTAACCGCTAGCTCAGTAGAGAATGTAAATAATGGTGCGTATAAGCCATTGATTTTCACTTTAAAGTTAAAGCATAAATCATTATTCAAGAATACAATTGATAGTTTCACCTTCGTTTTCTTTGACACTGCAGGTGAAGATTTGAATGATGAAGATACGATGAGCACTGTAAATAAATACATATGTAAATCGGCTGGAATTATTTTCTTGTTGGATCCTATGCAGATTCCTGATGTAAGAAATCAGCTAGACGATAATACAGTGTCTAGAGCATCTTCTGTAGATTGGAAACTAGCAACTAGATCTGATGATATTATGTCACGTGTTTCGAATTTAATTAGAAATGATAAAAAAATGAAAACTTCTCAGAAGATTGATATTCCTGTTGCAGCTGTTTTCTCAAAATTTGATGCAATTACTTCTTTGATACCAGAAGGAAGTACTGTATTAGATACAAGTCCACATTGTTCCGAAAAATGCTTTGACATGTCAGACTGGCACAATGTTGATTCTGAAATCAGAAGTCTACTTACTGAATGGGGAGCAGAATCCTTTGTCTCTCAGGTTGATGTCAATTATACAAATTGTTCATATTTTGCTATTTCGGCACTAGGCCTGAATAACAATCCGAAACAAGATAGACGTATTGAACGTCCAAGACCACATAGAATAGAAGATCCTTTGCTTTGGATACTGAAGGAAAACGAGGTAATTAAACCAAGCAAAAAGTGAGGAGGATAAAGATGGCAAAACATCAGATAATTTATACTTCATGTATGAGAGGTATAGATGGTGTAAATGACGGACAGCAGATTTTTTCATATGATGCCACTTTCTCAGACAATAAAAGTGATGAGGTTAAGAGCTTGTTTACTTATCAAGTTCCATCATTACAACCCGGAGTCATTATGACTGAGGAGTTGGCACTTGCTATGCCTGCAGCATTTTCATATAGATTATTAAAGAATTTAAGTTCGACAATAACATTAAATACATACCTTGGAAGAGACTATATGGGTAGTAATGGTAGATTTGGGAATCACCTCAGTCATTCTGTAATCTGTGATTTCCATGAAATGACGGTATATCCATGTGAAATTTATGGAAGTTCTACTCTTCGTAGTTCTATGGAATTTAGCGAGGTTAATAATCCAGAGCCACCAAAGCATTTGCAAGAACCTCAGATTGAAAAGGGATATAGGATTGATCCTGACAGTGTATCTGAATTTTTAAGCTTAGGAGATAATCTGGATTATTACAAAAAGATGCTATGTGCAATGCTTAAGTTTCAGAAAGAAAAGAAGAGAGTAGTTATTTGCGATGAAACAGACAATATAGTTATGTGGATAGCTGCTTTAGAATATGCTCTGCCACTTGATATTGCGAAGAAAGTTAATTTCACCACATATGAGTATGATCCAGAATTGTCTCTGGCTCAAATATGCGGCGTAATCGCAGAAGGAAGCAGATACAATGTAGGGACATATGTTACATCAAATCGTCATTATGTTTTTGACTTTATAAACTCAAGATTTAATGAGATAGAAGCAGACAATTCTTTCATGGAATTCCTTGATACTGCATTTAGCTTCTCTTATGACAGCTTGGTTGAATTTAGAGACTTTGTAATGAACAACACCACATATAGAGAGGTTGATGAGGAGTATTGTGCAGCCTATGATTTGTATAATTTGCTTTCTGATGGAATCAATGAAATATCCATGGAACAATTTGATAAAATCATTGATTTTGCTGATAAATATGCCACAGAATCAATTAAGAGAGACCTTGTTAGAAAACTCGTAGAAGAGTCGCAGGCAATAAATTCACTAGAAAGTAATTATGCACTAAAGGTGTTAGGATTTTTAATGAATTCGATGGATAAGGTTGCTTCTATACAACAGGACACAATAAAACAACTAATTGTTGACAGACTTATTGTTAATATATCTAATCCATCCATTTCTGAAAATGAGTTTCTACAACTGTATAAGGATATAGACTGCCTTGCAAAAACAATCGGCTTGAGCATACCTGCTGAGCTTATGAAGGATAGTAACAGAACTTTACTTGTTAATGATATGTATCAGGGGTCTGCAATGTGGAAGCTTCAATTTATTATTGGATTAATAAGTGACTATGTTAAGGACATAAGACTCCCAATTAACGAATTAGATGCAAACAGACCTATAGGTAATTTGTATTTTGGAATAATAAAAGCCGTATATGCTACAGGAAGACAGAAGGGGTTTGAGATTGTTGAAAAAATAATTGACAATTTTAAAGATAATGGAAGATATCTTGTAAGTATGTTCTGGAATATGCAAGAGATTTTTGATGTCCTATCCCTTGCAAAGATAGATAGGGAACATTTTTGGAATTACTTTATAGAAACAGTTCTTGGCTTAGATGGTGCAGCCATTAATAGCATAAATGTAGCTTTTGTGGAGTTTGAACGATTTGAAGAGATGTTTTTCCTATATAAAGCAAGAGTTGAAGCTGAAAAAGATTTTCATGTAATACGCGAAATTTTTAAAGATACATTTGAAAATTGGTTTAATAAGAGTAGAACATATAAATTGGAATTTTCTGAACGGGTATTACATGTATATGAAGTAGCTTATAAAGAAAACGCTAAATCAATGTCTTCTGCGGAGAGCTTCAAGTATGCAAAAGAAATTCTGCATATAGCAATGCAAATGAACGCAAAGGCTGAATATATTGATTGGTTAATACTGGCTATTACAGATTTTATACCCCTTGAAAGGCCAAGTGGAGAGAATGAAAAGATTATTACTGAGATGAGAAAATATCAGATTGCCACAAGGGCAAAAAAGGTATCCGGAAGATTACTTTTGTTTTGTATTGGAATGGATTTAGACAAGATAATAGGTGGAATAGCTGTTTCAAAAGTTGCGGAGGATATTTCTATATATGCAGATGGAGAAGGAGCAAATACTGCTGCTTTAAGTGAAAAGTCAGCTGACAACTACTTTGAATGGGTATTAACTAATCCGCTTAGATATAGTTTATCAACAGAGGATTATTCAAGACTATTCCGTATTTTTAAAATGTCGAAGAGAAGTGAAAGAACATTCATGGAGCAGTGCTGTAAAGCCAGCTACCAAAAAAGTAAGGATGCAAAAGCTTATGAAGCATTTTCTGAGTTTCTTGTATTCATGTTCACTTATGGCAATAGTGATGATATTGAAAATACAGGAAAGTATCTGTGTAAATTAAATAAAAAAGGGCTAGAGGAGCTTGATGCGGAGATGAAAGAGCTCTTTAAGCGAGATAGAAAGTCAACCCATAAGTGGGATGAGATAAGAGAAATTGCTGAAAGCACCAATCCTTTATTAAATAATTTATCAGGGCTCTTTAAGAGAAAGAAAGATTAGAGAGGTGATTAAATGAGTGGTTTTCCGGAATCTACAGAAATGCAGCAATATGCTACAGATATTATGGATCAGGGAATGAATTTGTTAAATCTATTTGTCAACAAAAATTATCTTATTGATGTAGATAAGTGTGATCCCATTCCATTAAGTGAATCAGAGAAGACGTTCTCAGTAATGTCATTATTTCAAATTGATAAGATAGTTTTTGATTTAAACGAAAATATAAATGACAAGTTGGTGAGTGTGTATAGCGCACTTTCCAACTTTGGAAGTTTTGCTATCTTGGTCATTATAAGTGACGAAAGTGGGGTTAAATTTTATCTTGGAACAAGAGATACGAAACAACCTTATGTTGCTAAAGAGATTTTAAAGAAGAGCTTGCATGGTAATTTTCCGGGAATCAATATCAAAGAGCAAGATGTCTCAATGATTGAAGGCATTTTGGAAGAAAAAATTCCAACATTGTATTCAAATATGGCAGTCACATCTGTTTCTATAGTTCCTAGCATGAGAGATGAAAATGACAAGGATAGATTTGTTCAAGGTATTGAAAAGTTCATTGATTCGATGGCAGGAGAAAACTATACTGCTGTTTTTGTAGCATCGCCTTTAAGCAAACATGAACTTGAAGCAAAAAAAAGGGGTTATGAAGAATTATACTCAGCACTTTCTCAATGTGCACAGTTAGTAATGACATACGGAGAAAATGATAGTGAGTCTGTAGCTATAGGAATCAGTAATGGTTTTTCGAAATCAGTCAATGATGGTATTAGTGATACAACTGGTAAAAACAGCGGAACCAATACTAGCAAAGGTCGATCAAGCAACCGTGGAACCAGCTCATCATTTTTTGGAACTGGTTTTAATTCGGGCAGTGGTACAAATAGTTCAAAAGGGAGCTATCATGGAACTTCTGAAAGTCATACAGAAAACTATTCAGAGACAGAAACAACTACTGATACAAAAACCGATACAAAAACCGATACAAAGGGTTCAACTGCAAGTATTCAGATTACTAGACGAAATAAGACGGTAGAAGAATTGCTGGAAAAAATAGATGAACAGCTTGCCAGAATAAAGAACTGTGAAGCATATGGCTTGTGGGACAGTGCTTGTTATTTCATTGCAGATCGTCAGGAAATATCTATTGTTGCTGCTAATACATATAAGGCATTGGTTGCAGGTGAGAAAACCAGTGTGGAAAATTCATTTATTAATTTGTGGGACAATGATTATGAGAATGCAGATAGATCACTTAAAATTATGGATTACCTGCGCTATGGTATGCATCCTCGTTTTACTTATAAACCTGAATTCGCAGGTCCAGCTTATGAAAACCAAGAAATAACGGCAGCCTCGCTTATTAGTGGGGTTGAGTTGCCTATTCTTATGGGATTGCCACATAAGTCTGTCAGTGGAGTTACCTCCATAGAGTCAGCGGAATTTGGACGAAATGTATTTACAAAGTCAGCGTCAAGCCCAAAAAGAATTATTAATCTTGGTGCGATATATCATATGGGTGAAGTCTTCAGGCAGAATAGAGTGACTCTCAATTTAGAATCACTGACTGCACATTGTTTTATTTGCGGTTCTACTGGAACTGGTAAATCAAACACAACATATAAATTGATTGATGAATTAACATCCTCAAAGAATAATGTGAAGGTCTTGGTAATTGAACCTACAAAAGGTGAATATAAGCTTGCTTTCGGAGCTATGCCAGGAATTAATATTTTTACTACTAATCCAAATTATTACTCGATGTTGAGTATAAATCCATTTGAGTTCCATGAAGAAGTTCATGTTTTGGAACATTTGGATCGTTTGATTGAGATTTTTAGCGCATGTTGGCCTTTATATGCAGCAATGCCAGCTGTATTAAAATCTTCATTTGAACGGGCTTATATTATGCATGGATGGGATCTTAACCATTCAATTTATACAGATATGGGAAATGGAAAGTTTCCTGTTTTTAAAGATGTTGTTGATATTTTACCAGTGATTCTAAATGAATCAGAGTTTTCAGCAGAGACAAAAGGAAATTATGTTGGCTCGTTGGTTACACGTATTGAATCACTTACAAACGGACTTGTGGGACAGATTTTTAATAATGTAGCAATCAGTGATGAGATACTATTTAACGAAAATACTATTGTTGACTTAAGCAGAGTAGGCTCAACTGAAACTAAAGCCTTAATTATGGGTATATTGATTCTTAAACTCAGTGAATTCAGACAGTCAACATCCATTGGAACAAACCTTCCCTTACAGCATGTTACTATTATGGAAGAAGCACATAACCTATTGAAGAGAACTTCTACAGACCAGGGACAAGAATCAGCCAATGTTCAAGGCAAGTCTGTAGAAATGATTAGTAATTCTATTGCAGAGATGCGAACCTATGGAGAAGGTTTTATTATTGTTGACCAGTCACCTACTGCTGTAGATATATCAGCAATTAAAAATACAAATACTAAAATTGTTATGAGATTGCCAGAAGCCTCAGATTGTGAGATTGTTGGTCATTCTATTGGCTTATCTGATGAACAGATATTAGAGTTGAGCAAACTGGATAAAGGTGTTGCTGCAATTTTTCAAAATGATTGGTTGGAAACAGTTCTAACAAAGATTGACAAATGCAGTGATAGATATGAAGTTGAATTGGCAATAAAAAATGACATTTCAATTAGACATGAATTCTTAGGGGAGCTTCTTGAAGAAATTATACGACAGGACGAAGATAAAAAGCTTAATATGCCTTGGATAAAGGACATTATAGCAAAGGCAAAAGTGGATGGTACATATAAGAATTCTGTGGACAAACTTCTTAATGATTATCAAATTGAGTATAACAAGGGAAACAAAAATCAAGCATTGCCGGCACTTATTGTGCAGTTATTAAATTGTAGTGATTTGATTAGGATATATGCTAGTTTTCTTCCACCGGGTATTACAAAGAAATCTCAAATGACACCTGAAGTTTATAGTCAGGCAAAAAAATGGAGTGATAGTATATACAAAGGATTGGATAGATATGCCAAATTCTATGATAAGCATACTAAAGATATGGTACTGCTCAATATCGTGCTTCATCAAAAGTATGTGGCAAAGAATAGCAATCCTTACACTTTTATTATATATACAATGAAGCATCCAGAATAGGAAGTGAAAATATGCAGAGGCTAGGTCTAGGATTTTATCAATTGAGTACCAATGAACAATATGCCTATGAGCTTCTTGAAAATGCTTTAAAGAATTACAGAGCATCTTGTGATGTCAGCAGAGTTAACCGTAAAGTGGATTTGATGAAGGTTTTGCACACTGTGTTAGGAGACAATCCTAAAATAATATATTTCAATAAAACTGTGATAAGAATGATGAGCGGATTGTTTACTAAGCAGATGAATTTTACAGGATGTCTTGGTAAAGCACAGGTAATTAAGAAAGAGGCACAAATGCAGAAAGTATTGGAGGATGCGGTTTGGCTTATTGACAAGAAAGCAAAAAACGACCGAGAAATTCTGCAAGGTATTTCGGAATATTTACAGGAAAATACAATATATGATTATGATGAGCTGAATTATTGCATAAAAGGAAAGAGTAAACATCTAGATTCTCATACTGCGTATGGTGCATTAGTGAATAATAAGGCTGTATGTGATGGGATTTCTGCAGCATATGCACTGATTGCTCAGTATTTTGGAATAAGATGCATGGTTGTTGAAGGAAAGTCTTCCTTTAATTCAAGCAGTAAGGTAGATCATGCGTGGAATATCGTTGAATACGACAAAGCTTTTTATCATGTGGATTCTACTTGGGATACCAATACATACGAAACAACAAAGAATTTTTCTTATAATTATTTTGGGCTAGATGATGATGAAATCTCATTTGATCACGATTGGGATTATCATACAACGCCAATTTGCAATAAAGACAAGCTATCCTATTACGTACACAACAGCTTGATAGCAAAAAGTGAAAGTCAATTAGAAAACATTGTATTATCAGAAATCAGGCAAGGTAAGAAGGTTATTAGACTCAAGGTGTCTCTGGGTATACCAATTCCTGAGGATTATACAAATTTCTATGGAGATATGTTAGGACAAGCCTTTGGCAAGGCGGGAAAAGCATGCCAATTTAATTACATTTGGAATAGTAGAACTCGATGCTTGGAGGTTATCGAATTATAATTTTGGAGGAATAAGTTATGGCTAAGACAGCACAGCCAGCAAAAATAAGTTATTTTTTTGGACCTGGATGGAGTGATCTTAAAGATTTTGTTATTGAATTATGGAATGAGAATAGGGATACTGCACAAAATTACCATGAAAAGTACCGTGAAAACGGTCTGATGAGCATTTCAGGAATATATTGGTTGATGTGTTCTTTCTCAGTGGTTATCTACGGAACAGTATTCTTTTTGATGGTAAGTGTAGCTCTATCTGTATTTTTATTAATATTTTTTGTGTTGATATATATTGGATTTTCGATGCTATGGTTAATAGATCGTCTGTATCTCAAGCAAAAGAAGATATTTACGGCATGTCCTTCTTGTAAGGAACGCTCTTTGATTCCAGTGTATGCATGCCCTAGCTGTGGAAAGAAGCATACGATGCTAACACCAGGTAAGTATGGAATCTTACATAGAAAGTGTAATTGTGGGCAAAGATTGGGGACATGTTTTTTGACTGGAAGAAAGAATTACCCAGCTTTTTGTGCTCATTGTGCGTGTTCCTTATCAGATAGAGAGAATATGCCAATTTGTATACCTGTTGTAGGT
>JAEWZA010000122.1 GCA_023395575.1 Bacillota bacterium | reverse complement strand
GGTATAGCCTGTATAGGTGACTACATTTTTACCCATTTTTTTAACCTCTGAGGCTAACTCAGCAAAGGTTTCAGCCTGCTCGAAAGGATCACCACCACTTAGTGTAACTCCATCTAAAAGAAAATTTTCTTTTAGATCGCATAAAATTTTGTCTATTTCAACATATTCCCCACCTTCAAAAGAGTGGGTATTCTTGTTGTGGCAGTCTTTGCAATTATGCTTGCAGCCTTGGGCAAAAACAACCATTCTAATACCTGGTCCATCAACTATTGATTCATTTATAATTCCCGAAACTTTAATCTTCTTTTTCATTTTTGCCTCACGATTCATATATTTCGATACAAACCTTAATTCCTTCTACATGTGCTTCACTCTGTCACGAACTTCAGCCAGCTTTGCATTGTTAAAGCGGTCTAGCGTTCCAACTAAGTAACCTGTTATGCGCCTAATTCTTTCAAAGTGAGCACCTTCCTCTTCTTCTCTACCACACTTAGGACAAGTATCTCCAATAATTCCTGTATATCCGCACACTGGATCTCTGTCTACAGGATGGTTTACAGAACCATATCCAATACCAGCTTCCTTCATAGCTTTAACTATTTTTTCAAATGCTTCAAGATTATTAAGAGGATCACCATCAACCTCCACGTAGGTTATATGACCGGCGTTGGTCAATTCATGATAAGGAGCCTCTAGTTTTATTTTATCAATTGCATTTATCTTATGATAAACAGGTATATGAAAGCTGTTTGTATAGTAATCTTTATCAGTAATTCCTTCTATTCTACCGAAGAGATTTCTGTCATATTTGATAAAACGTCCTGATGTTCCTTCTGCCGGTGTCGCTAATAGAGAAAAGTTCATTTTGTATTTTTTACCGGCTTCATCCATTCTCTTTCTCATGTAACCAATTAACTCCAGCCCTAAATTTTGTGCCTGCTCCGACTCACCATGATGTTTTCCTATAAGGGCTTTCAAACATTCAGCCAAACCAATAAAGCCAATAGATAGTGTACCATGCTTTAGAACCTCACCAACTTCATCTTCCCAGCCCAGCTTATTTGAATCTATCCAAATACCTTGTCCCATAAGAAATGGGTAATTTTTAACCTTCTTCTTTGCTTGTATCAAATATCTTTCATAAAGCTGCTCTATAACCAAATCTATTTTTTTATCTAGTTCTTCAAAAAACGTATTCAAATTCTTATTGCTTTTTAACGCTATTCTAGGTAAATTGACAGTAGTAAAGCTCAAATTTCCTCTGCCAAATATAGTTTCTCGTGAGCTGTCATATATATTTCCAATTACTCTGGTTCTACATCCCATATATGCAATTTCAGTATTAGGGTTGCCTTCCTTGTAATACTTTAAATTGAATGGAGCATCTAAAAATGAAAAATTCGGAAATAACCTCTTAGCACTTACACGGCATGCCAGCTTGAATAAGTCATAGTTTGGATCTCCATCCTTATAGTTAATTCCATCCTTAACTTTGAAGATATGTATTGGGAAAATAGGTGTTTCACCATTTCCAAGACCGCTTTCTGTAGCAAGCAATAAATTTTTAATTACCAATCTTCCCTCTGGAGAAGTATCTGTTCCGTAGTTAATAGAACTAAATGGAGTCTGAGCACCAGCACGGCTGTGCATCGTGTTCAAATTATGTACAAAAGCCTCCATTGCCTGATATGTTATCTTGTCAGTTTCAGCATCTGTTTTATTAACTGAAAAAGCTTGTGCTCTATCTAATATATCTTCTGGTACATACTTAAGAAGATACTGTTTTTCAATTCTTATATATTGCTCCATCCTATTTAATGCTGGCCTTAGATGGTTCTCTTTTTCAATAGTCTCACAAACCAAACCAATCTCTTTTGATAAATCTATATCACAAAGTAGTTGTAATGATTTGGATAAATTCTGTTTATAACCCTTAATATAGGTTTTTGCAACTCCCATTGACATTCCGTAATCAAAATTAGGTATACTTTGTCCACCATGCTGATCATTTTGATTTGACTGTATTGCAATACATGCCAACGCAGCATAACTATTTATATCATTAGGTTCTCTAAGATGTCCATGTCCCGTACTAAAGCCATTTTTAAACAGCTCAACTATATCAATTTGACAACAAGTAGTAGTCAAAGTTAAAAAATCCAAATCATGTATATGTATATCTGCTTCATTATGTGCCTTTGCATGCTCAGGCTTGAGAACATACATTTCATAAAACTGCTTAGCGCCTTCGGATCCATACTTTAGCATGGTTCCCATTGCAGTGTCAGTATCAATATTCGCATTTTCGCGTTTTAAATCATTATCTTTTGCATCTTTAAAGGTTAACTCCTCATAGACCTTCATTAACCTTGTATTCATTTCACGAGTTCTGGTTCGCTCCGCTCTATACAAAATAAACTCTTTAGCTGTTCTGGCATGACCAGTTTCTATTAAAATTTTTTCAACCGCATCCTGTATTTCTTCTACGTTAGGAAATCTTTCTCTATAAACAGATTCTATGTAATTAACTACTTTTTCAGCCAATCCCATAGCAGTATTATAGTCTTTTCCTCCAGTTGCACTTGCAGCCTTAAATATAGCACTAGCTATCTTTTCAATATTAAAAGGAACTTCTCTTCCATCACGCTTTTTAATTTTGGTAATCATTGCGGCTTTGCCACCCCTCTAAAAATAATTACATAATTTTCCACGCCATATATTGTGTATTTATACTATCACTATCAAACATATAGTGTCAACAACCTATTTTTTTATTATAATTTGATTTTAGCTGGTTTTATATTAATAACATTAGGTTTTCTGTTGTTATCTATTTTTATAACATCTAGGTTCATTATGAAAATTTTTCGATTGTAGAAAATCATTACATCAGTAGCGTTTTAGCGAAATGGAGATATTCCCATCAGATAGCAAACAAAGCGTTACCAGCGCTTATAGAAGTTGAGGACATTTACTTGCTTCGCTATAAATTAATAAAAATTAACTGAATATTTTTTTCTCTTAAAAATAATAATATAACTGTTACAAAATATAAAATAGAATTGGAGTGATATAAACATGAATGATATAAATCCAAGCATAGGATGTACTGTTAGTAGCTGTAAATATCATAGTAGTACTGAGGACTATTGTGCATTACAAAAAATTCAAGTGGGCACTCATGAACCTAACCCAACTAAAGCTGAATGCACAGATTGTCAATCCTTTAGTAAAAAGTAATAACATAGCTGCTTTGCCCTAATAACGCATATGCGGCTACTATTAGTATAGCATTGTTTTAAAAATCAGAGCAGCTTCTAAAGGCTGTTGCAATTAGTATTTATTTACACTATATTCTAGTGTGGAACATAAACACTTTGCAACAGCCTAAAAAATGAGTTACAAATCAACTGGGAAAGTTGAGTTAATTATTATATCTCAAGATTATTTAATAAATCCCTTAATTCTAACAGCTCTTCTTGAGATAAAGTCACGCCTTTACCCATTTTATCATGTTCTGGCGACCATTCTCTTATATCATACTTGGGAGCTCTATCATTCCAGCTGACTAGATTTAGTTCCTTCACCCAGCCTTTAGCATTTTCTGATAAGACTCCAATACTTTTAGTTATCTCGTATTTTATATCTGCCATACTAACAAGTCCCTCCACTTTTATTAATCAACAATTACATAATATTTAAACTAGTTACTCTTTCTTAAGCTCTCAATCAAATCATTTATTTCTTGTGACTGTTTCATTAATGCATCTAGCTTTTTCTGAAGCTCATCTAGTTTTGCTTCATCTATTGATTTATTATTTGCTAGAGGAGCTGTTACATTTTCTTCAGAATCTTGATTAGGGGTAGTTACCTTGTCCTTATCCTTCTCATCAGGAGTTTTTATATCACCAGTTGCTTGGTCTACTGTTGGTATCTTATTTTCAGTAGCTTTTACAGAACCATTAAATAAATCAGCTAATGCAGCATTAAGATTATCACCTATACCATGCTTAAAATCATTTCCCTGCTGATATCCAACAATAATGGTTTTAACCTGAGGAATTGAGGAAGCACTATTTGATTGAATATATATAGGTTCCACATACAGAACACTATTTTCAATAGGTATAACAAGCAGACTGCCCTTAAAAGTCTTAGAGCTTCCTTGTCCCCATAGTGTTAGATTCTGTGAGATTTCACTAATTGCATTTATATTGTTTTCAACCTGGTCTGGACCAAGTATATTTGTATCTTTAGGGAAATTAAATAAAATCATTTCCCCATAATCATCCTTTGAATTTCTGACTGCTAGCCATGAGGTCATATTATGTTTATCAGCAGAAGGCGTAAAAGGTCTCATTAATATCAGTTCTTCTTTAGTACCTAAGTCATCAGGAAGCTTAATCATATTATAATAAGAATCTATTTCCTTAACTCCAGAAGGACTGTTTTTATCAGGATATTTTGCAATTGACCACAAGTCCTGATTCGTATAGAATGTTGAAATATTTTCAGATTTATCAGGATCCAAATGATATTTCTTCAGTACTTCTGTTTGTACTTTAAATAAAGTTTCTGGATATCTCATATGTGATGTTATATCTTCGGGAAGAGCTTCCTCTGAAAATACGCCAGGGTAAACCTTTTTATAAGCTTGAATAATAGGGTCAGTTTCATCAATAATGTAATATTTAACATTGCCATCATAGGCATCAACTGTTACTTTGACAGAATTTCTAATATAGTTCATAC
>JAEWZA010000111.1 GCA_023395575.1 Bacillota bacterium | reverse complement strand
GTATGAGAGTAACCTTAGTCAACCCGAATTATGATGAACCCAGAGTGTTAAAATTCATGGGACTGCCTAGCATTCCAATTGGACTTGCTTATGTGGCTGCAATTTTAGAGCAGGCTGGACATGAAGTAAAAGTAGTCGATGCTTTTGGCTTTAAATATAACGTGGAAAAAACTGTAGAAGAGGCAATGAAGACAGACCCGGAATTCATAGGAATATCCTGTGTTACCTGTAACATTGATTACGGTAAGCAGATTGCTGAGAAATTGAGAGCTCGTTTTCCGGTGGCAATTGGGGGGACGATGCCATCCTTGGAACCGGATACATTGGTAGATTATGCAGATTATATCATGTATGGAGAAGGGGAAAAAACGTTTGTAGAACTATTGAGCGGTAAAGATCCCGAAGAGATAGATGGATTGATGTTTAAAAAGGATGGAAAAGTAATTAAGACCAATCCAAGGATACCCGAAGAAAATTTAGACAGCATACCTTTCCCGGCGAGACATTTATTTCCAATGCATAAATATAAGCTTTTTGGCCCCATGAGCATGGCCACTATGATGACCAGCAGGGGTTGCCCCATGACTTGTAATTATTGTTCAATCTCTCATCTATTTCCTAGCTGGAGAGGAAGAAGTGCAAAGAATGTTGTAGATGAAATGGAATTTCTTATTGAACGATATAAGGTTAAAGGAATTTCATTTGTGGATGAAGATTTTTTGGTGGATTTACCTCGTGCCTTAGAAATATGCGATGAGATTGAAAACAGAAACTTGAAAGTCTGGTGGGGAATGCAGACCAGAGCAGACAGAGTACCAGATTTAGAAACAATGAAACGGTTTAATCGTGCAGGCTGTGAATGTTTACTATTTGGGATAGAGTCCGTTCAAGAAAAGACAATGAAAAACCTGAATAGAGATATTTCAAATGACTTATTTTTCAGAGCTGTAAAATTAGGACGCGATTCCAGAATGAGAGTAGCAGTATCATCCATACTAGGGTTTCCAGGGGAGACAATTGCAGATGCAAAAGCAACAGTGAGCTTTGTACTAAAGCTAGATCCTGATTATGTTTTTTTTGGAGTTCCTACGCCATTTCCAGGAACACGATTTTATGAATCCTGTGAGCAGGAAGGATTGATTAAGGAAAAGAACTTGCTACGGTATACCATTATGAGTCCAATTCTGGAAACTGAGGAAATTAAATTAGCGGATGGGAAAAAGCTTTTGAATTATGCTTATCGGAAATTCTATTTCAGACCAATTAAGATGCTACAGCGTGTGGTTTCGGAAGTAAAAAAGCTGGATAAAGAAACATTTAAAGGTTTTTTTAAATGGTCATTTGATGGTTTCTTTGACTCACAGAAATGGTAGGAGAGGGTATGAATACAGATTTCATTACATCAATCAATGATTTATCAAATCCTATACTAGGGTTAATTGAGGTGACACAAAAATGTAATCTTAATTGTCCAATATGCTTTAGAAGATTGAAAAATCAATCTGGATGCAGTATGTCCAAAGAACTAGAGTTTGGTGACATAATAGAACGGCTAGAAAGATTAAAAAAAGAACGGCCA
The DNA here is from genome assembly GCA_023395575.1 of Bacillota bacterium. Taxonomy (GTDB): domain Bacteria; phylum Bacillota; class Clostridia; order Acetivibrionales; family DSM-1351; genus Ruminiclostridium. Next base: position 11,534 of record JAEWZA010000111.1, on the reverse strand, counting down.
GATATTGATCCGACAATTGCGCTGACAGGAGGGGAACCCACTTTACGTGATGACCTTCCCGACTTAATAGCCAGGATTCATGCAATGGGCTTTAAGCGAACAGAAGTTATGACAAATGGAATAAGGCTTGCTGAAGATATTGATTATGTAAAGGATCTTAAAAAGGCAGGGTTGAGTCAAATGGGGTTGCAGTTTGATGGGTTCAATAATAGCGCATACCAGTTAATGCGGGGAAAAGAACTGGCTGAAACAAAAAGAAAAGTATTAGAGAACTTAAAATCTGTGAATCAGGCAACAATACTTGCAGCGTGTATTATGCGGGGCATTAACGATGGAGAAATCGGATCTATTATAGATTATGCAGTAGAAAATAAAGATTTTATAGAACATGTTAATTTCCAATCTTTTATACGAAATATTAACAACTCTGATAAATTTGATTTGGCTTATATTTATAATAAGGACGAGATTGTAAATAGCATTGAATGTCAGACGAAAAGGCAGATTAGGAAGGAGCATTTCACGTCTCCAGCCACTATTCTTCCAGTTCCAGAGTTTATAGAGGCGGTTAGTAAAAAACCACAAAAGCAGTATTTTCCTCTGTTTCATGAGCATTGTAACTTAACAACTTATGTATATGTTACAAAAAACAAAACTCTAATTCCGGTACAGGAGGCGCTTAATATGGACTCCTTACTTAAGTATTTAGAGAAAATAACAAATGAATTGAATAATACCAATTCATTTGGCAAAAGGACTTTCTTAATGATGAAATTGACATTGAATATGTTTCAATTAATTAAAAAACATATTTTTCGGAAAATGCTGTATTCATCAATATTAAAGAAAGAATTTGATCCCCTAGCAAATTTAAAGGAAATTCTAATGATTAGTTGTGAGAACTATATGGGGGAGCATCAGTTTGACTATGAGAGGAATAAGAAGTGTGGTCTTTTTTACCTCGAGGATGAGAATTTGATTCGTCCATTTTGTCAACATGAACAATAATAATTTAAAATATAAGGAGGAGAGAGATGAAAACAATCAAAAGCTTTTTTATTTTAGTCAGGTGGGAGTACATGCCCTCCGCAATTAATGAAACGGGAATCCCAGCATTATTAGCATTACTATTTATCCCAATTTCTTCACAGTATGTGTTTAATGTCATTATGAGTTTATTAATATGGTATGGTGCACATTTTATAGGTTCTCAAATTAATAATATAAGTGATTATAATGCGGATAAGAAATTTAAATCATATATTTCGGATTCGATAGATTACTTTGGTATAAAAAAAGTAAAGCGGATGATCATTATAGAGACATTGATTGTTTCGATACTAACCATAGGAATGTCGGTAATTCGTAAGCAGCCAATGCTGGTAATTTTGTGGCTGTTTGGTCTGTTTTTTGCGTATGCTTATTCAATGAAACCATTTAATTTTAAGTCCCGCACAGTAATGAATCCTATTACCTTGGCATTAGTTTTATATTTAATTCCGATGTTATTTTCTTATTTATTAATAGCTGGTAGCTTTCATGAAATGGCTGTTATCACTATTATTATTTTCGGTATTCAGATGGTTCCAATGTTCTTTATGGACGAGATAAGTGATTATGAAGAGGATAAGGAGGCAAATGTAATGAATCCATGTGTTACATTCGGCCGACGAAAAACAATTTTGATTGCTACCATAATAGGAATTGTTTCAAATGCAGCGATGTTGTTTTACTGGTTTTTTTACATATCGCATAATTCTTCTTTCAAAATGGTGTTTTTTATTACTGGATTGATATTTTATTCTTTTGTAATCTTTGATTTTATTCGAATTTATAGAATATCAGAACCAACATTATTGAAAGATGAAAATAAGTTAATGAAACTAAAGAAAAGTATTCATACTCCAGTATGGCTTATGGGGAATGGAGTAGCCACGTTATTATTGATATTTGAGAGATGGGTAAAATGAGATTATTGTTTATTGCACCACCAATAGGAAAAATGGCTAGCAAGTATTTGGCTCCACCTCTTGGAATCGGCATATTAGCTGGCTTAACTCCTAACCATTATGAAATAAAGTTTATAGATGGCAATATTGAACCAGTCGATATTTTAGAAGGGTGGGATATTGTTGCAATTACAGTATCCACACCAGCTGCACAGGCTGCATTTGAAATAGCAAAACAATATCGAAAAACTGGTGCCTTAATAGTAATAGGAGGAATGCATCCAACGGTTATGCCTGAAGAGTGCCTTACTTATGCAGATGTTATTTTCATTGGCGAAAGTGAAGTAACTTGGGGTGAGTTTCTTAAAGATTTTGAAGAGGGAAGTTATAAATCAGTTTATAAAGCTCAGACAGAAATGAATCCCTTGAAAATCCCGCGAATTCCAAGAGAAATTTTTAGTAAAAGGGGTTATTTGGTAACAAAAACAGTATTAATGAGCAGAGGATGTCCCAATTCATGCGAATTTTGTTTGGTTAAGAAAATATATGGATCTGCTTACAGAACAAGAGAAATTGCTAAAATAATTGAGGAAATCAGAAGTTTTCCGAAGGGTGGAATGCCGGTAATTGTATTTGTTGATGATAACATTGTGGGAAATAGAGAATTTGCAAAAGAATTTTTTAAGGCGCTTATTCCTCTAAGAATAAAATGGTTTAGTCAATGTTCCATTAGCATTGCAAATGATGATGAATTACTGGATTTGGCAAAAAAAAGTGGTTGTATTGGACTATTTATTGGATTTGAATCCATTGATGAAAATAACCTGATTTCCAATCGTAAAAATGTCAACAAGACATCTTCTTTTATTGAGCAAATTAATAAGATTAGAAAAAAGAAAATCATAGTTCATGGTGCATTTATTTTTGGTTTTGAAAATGATAATACCGAAATATTTGACAAAACGCTTGAATTTGCAAGAAAGGCAAAATTAGATGTGGCTAACTTTGGAATTTTGGTTCCATATCCAGGAACCCCCCTTTATGAAAAGTATAGTTTGGAAAATAGGATTTTCGACTATCAATGGAAGAACTACGACGCTGCTCATGTAGTCTTTACACCTCATAATATGAAACCTATGGAATTACAACAGGGGCAGTATTATGCGATGAAGAAATTTTATTCATGGAAGAATATTGTTCTGCGTATTTTAGCGAATCCTAGTTCTTTGAATATTATTTTAAATCTTTCGCAGATAAATGTAGTAAAGGAGTTGAAAAAGATTGTTCAAGAAAGTAGTTTCAATTAGTCTTATTATTATCTTTATACTATTACTTGCTAATCCTGTTACTGTGAACGCAGTTTCTGTTACAGAGGAACAGTTAGAAGACTCTATTGTAAAGGCCGGAAATTATTTGATGTCTCTTCAGACAGAACGGGGATTATGGCAGGCTGGAATTAGGATTAATCCTAGGGAAACCGCGTATTTTATGGTAACTGCTAAGTATTTACAGATAAAAGATATGGAAAAAGATTTACAAACATCAGCAACATGGCTTTTGGAGCATATCAATGAAGATGGAGGCTGGGGATTTTTTGATGAAGGTGGAAAGTCAGATGTTTCTATAACTGCTATAGTTAGATTAGCGTTGATTGTAAATGGTGTATATGATGGGTGTGAAGAGTTAAAAAGAAGTGCTGTCTTTGTTGAAAATAATGGCGGATTAAAAAACACAGATATCTTCTGTAAAACATTCTATTCACTTTTTGACCTTTACGAAGAACCTTGGGTAAGTCCGCAGTCAGAAATATTCTTCCCAGACCTGTCAATATTGTACTTAGATAATACCGATGAGCACAGTCCATATTCCAGTATGGCATGGGGACGAGAGGCTGGTATTGCCATGAGTGTAATCAAAGAGTATCAAAAAAGAGAAAATCTACATATCAAGGCACAAGAGTTAAATTTAGCTGAGCAATGGATGGTATCACACCAATTGGAAGATGGGTGCTGGTATACTCTTTTAGGTACTTGCCTTAATATGATTGCATTGTATGAAATAGACAGTGTAAAACATGCACCACGAATTAGTAAAGGCATGGCGTGGATTAACAGTAACAGATATCCTGATGGGTATCAAAAAAGATTTGTATTAAGTGTATGGGATACATCGTTTGCTATTAGTGCTTTACGAAAATCAAATATAGATTCTTCGGCTGAGAGCCTGCTAAAGGCAGCAACTTGGATTATGAATGCTCAGACTCAAGGAGGGGGCTACAATTGGTCAAATGTCCCTTCAGGTGGCTGGTCATACAATGAATATAATATACTCTATCCTGACAACGATGATACCGCATTAGTCATCACAGCATTAAATGATTTGCGTTTTACATCGTATTCTACTGAATATAGGAAAAGAATGGCTATAGAAAAAGGGAAAGAATGGCTATTATATATGCAGAATGATGATGGAGGGTGGGGAACCTTTGAGAGGTTTGATGGCGATAAGGATTATAAAGACCCGACAGAGTCAACAGAGGATCCAAGCGTAGCCGATATTACAGGACATGTACTGACCGCGCTGGCTTCCTGTGGTTACACTGTAGATAATAAGGTTATTCAAAAGTGCATCGAATATATTAAGAAGGATCAAAATGATCAGGGAGCCTGGTATGGAAGATGGGGACTGTGTTACTTGTATGGCACGTCCTGTATCCTACAAGGTTTATCAGACATAGGATATGATATGACCGATGAATTCGTTGTAAAGGCGGCAGATTGGATTATTGCTCAGCAGAATAATGATGGCGGCTGGGGAGAACATTTTGCATGGTGGAGTGAAAAGAATGGAATTACTTTTACAGAGATGGGACCCAGTACTCCAGAACAGACTGCTTGGGCTATTATGGCATTAATGAAAGTAGATTCAGATAAATACATGAAGCAAATTGAACAGGGGGTACAGTATCTAATTCAAAATCAGGAGGAGTATGGAGGCTGGGAACATCCATATTATACCGTTCTTGGTCTGAATCCATATAAGAATCCTTATTATCCTCATTATTTTTCATTAGCAGCTCTTTCTGATTACGCAAAAATTAAGGGTATTGATATTAATACACCTGCTGAAAATGGAGAGATTAGAACGGATTGGGAAACTTATTTAATGATAGATAAATTCTCCTATGAAGATGTTGCTGAAGATGCAATGAGCTCAATAAAAAAAGGTGTTCTAAATATCGATTTTGAAGAAATTGGGATAAATAGATTTTTATTAGGTTTATATAATGATAGCAAAGATGAATTAGAGAATGTAATTGTAACAGTATATGATGAGAGTAATAATGATATTATAGTGACTTATGATTTTAATACTCTAAAAGGAGAAGAAAGAATATCTAAAAGCCTTTCTTTCTCAAGTGAAAAAGAAAATAAGAAAAATATAAAAATTGTATCCACATATACAGCGAGAGGAGAAGAGAGAAAAATAAGTGATAGTTATCAAGTTTCTTTAATCAAGGAAAGCAATGTCAATTTTTCCACTTCAACAATAATTATTATTGCTATTATAGTGCTGCTGTGTATTTGTTCGTTCGTAATATTCAAAAATACGAATAAGCAGTTGATTAAATTTGCTTTTAAGAATTTAGGAAGAAACAGAACCCGTACAATTCTGACTTTTATAGGAATTGTGATTGGAATCTCTGCCACTGCTGGTTCCATATCATTAGGACATGCGTTTGACCAAAAGTTAAGAAAGGACTTTGAAAGCTTTGGAGCAGGTAGAATTATTGTACTGCCAGAAAAGGTAGATATCAGTGTTTCTCCGCCAGCGCAGACATTTGAGAAATCAGCATCGCTACGTCTGGACGATGATGTGGTGGATGAACTTAAAAAAATTGAAAATGTTAAAAGTGTTTGCCCGGTTATGAATTATGAGACGACAGTTACTTTTAAGGGTGAGAGTACAAATTGCTTTATTCAGTTTGTGGAACTTGACACATTCAATCAGATGACACCATTAAAAATTGACAAAGGAAGTGTGTTGGAAAAGGGGGACGGCCTGACAGCAAATGTTGGATATGATATAAGTACAAAGGCTTTTTCCGACACAATAGAAGTTGGCGATACATTAAAAATTGGTAACCTCGAAGTCAATACAAAAGGAGTTTTTCAAGAGACAGATGGGATGTCAGGAAGAATAGAATCCATTGTGACACCAAATATTGTGATTTACCTTCCGCTGGAGATGGCCAATAAATTTGTGAGTAAAGATTATTATGATGTAATCGAAGTGAAGGTAATTGATAAAAATGAAACAAAAGCAACGGATGAAAAAATCAACAACATTTTGAAAGATAAATATCCAAATCGAATTTTTAGCACTGTATATACTGAAAAGCTACAAAGCACAGTTTCAGAAATACTCTATCAATTTGATCTAATTATATCATTCATAGGAGTCTTCTGCCTGCTGGTAAGCGGAATTGGTATTATGAATATGGTCATTGTAAATATAACGGAGCGACGTCAGGAAATAGGAATTATGATGGCGGTAGGAGCTCCATATAAGATAATTATAAAAACTTTAATTTTAGAGCTGGCATGCCTTGGGATTATGGGTGGGATTGCAGGCTTTGTCGGAGGCTTATTGGTGGTATTGATTACACAATATATTGCACAAATATTAACGGTACCTAATTTTGCCTTTATATTAAGTCTATCTCTTTTCTTAGGGCTAGCAATTGTTTTATTCTTTGGAGTAGTACCAATTAAAAAAACACTGAAAAAAGAACCAATTGAGGTGTTGAGATGAGGTGGATAGATGATTATTAAAGCACGAAACCTATCAAAAGTTTATAATCAGAATTCAGAAGCTGAATTTTTTGGTATCAAGGATGTATCATTAGAAATTGAGAAAGGCGAATTAATTGCCATTGTTGGTCCCAGTGGAGCGGGTAAAACAACTTTATTTAACATGTTGGGAACCCTAGATACCCCTACCTTTGGGCAATTAGAAATTAAGGACAAGAATATTTTGAGTATGGATTATAACGAAAAATCAAAACTTCGTAATGAAGTGATAGGGTTTATATTTCAACAGTTTCGCTTAATACCTACCTTATCTGCCTTAGATAATGCATTGCTACCTCTTCTTGTTAGTGAATCAGGAATTGATTTACCTAAAAAAGAGAAAGTGATTCAATTGTTTTATAAGTATGGATTGAAAAATCAGTTAAACAAATACCCCAGCCAATTATCCGGGGGAGAGCAGCAAAGAGTAGCGATTATCAGGGCTTTGGTTAATGAACCTGATATTATTTTGGCGGATGAACCAACTGGGAGTTTGGATAGCAAGATGTCAGCGTTTGTATTTGATACCTTACAACGGATTCATGAGGAAGATGGTAAGACTGTCATTTATATTACACATAATATGAATCTGGTTAAAAAGGCCAGTAGGATTATTAAAATTGAAGATGGGAGTGTGATTTTAGATGAAACATGTGGGTATTAATGCCCCAGCAAGTTCATTCGAGGCAGCCAGGAAGACAATTGATGCTGGAGCGGATGAAATTTATTGTGGCGTGCGCTTAAAAGGAATTAAGCATGTTACTTTTAATGGCAGACCAAGCTATGGTAGCCTTGTAGACTTTGCTGAGTTAGCAAAAGTTACAGAATATGCCCATGCCAGAGATAGTAAGGTAAACTTTTTGCTTAATCTACCATTTATGGCTGATATTTTGGAGTTTCTAGCAAAACCGCATATAAGACAGGCGGTAAAGGCAGAGGTAGATAGTTTTGTAGTATCTGACTTAGGTTTGATTTTATTATTAGAACAGATGAAAGTGAAGACGCCAATACATATCGGAAGTTTTGCTACAGTCAGAAATCAGAAAGCTATTAGCTTTTATTCACAGTTCAATGTAACAAGAGTTGTTGCTCCGCCAGATACCACATTAAAAGAATTATCTTGCTTGACAAATAATCCATACAATATAGAAATAGAAGCGTTTATTCATGGTCAGGGGTGCTCAAACGTTAATGGGAATTGTTATTTGTCCCATTCTTATAAAGCACAAAGTGTTGAATTCCCGGATGATCCACTATGGAAATTGGATAACGACAAGTCATTTGTTTCAATTGGTATTCGTAATCCCTGTATGTTCACTTTTCAAATGGAGGATTGGAAAAGTGGTGAAAAAATGAATCACAACTGTTTGAATTGCTTTCCGTTCTGTTCATTATGTTATCTGCCTGATCTTTTAAAAACGAATGTTTCTGTCTTGAAAATTGAAGGTAGATGCCAGCCAGTAGAATATCAAGAGCGGGTTCCAAGGGAGTATGCAGCTCTAATTAAGCTTTTGGAAAGTAAAGATATAAAAGGCTATGAGAAGTATTTAGAAAATCTAAAGCGGACTACTCCGGAACTTCAAGGGGTCTGTCAGCTGAAGAAATGTTTTTATGAAAGAGGGGGTATAGATGAATCAGTTAGCACAGTGTATTGATTGTTATGATCTAAAGGATATTGAGAGCATTCAAATTCCACAAGAAACTTCTGAAATACGATTTGGGGATGAATTTTGTTTCAAAAAGTGCTTATCGGATGAACAGTTGGATGCAGCGAAAAAATTAACTCAAAAGTATGGAAAAAGATTATCTTTCATATATCCGCGACTGAATGATTATGAAATAAATTTGGTAAAGGAGCAGTTATGTAAGATAAATGCATATGATTTGCCGGTTTATATCATTGCGAATGATTTTGGTATCAGCCAAATCAAAAAATCACTATCTTTAAAGAACTTAAGGGTAATATTAGGCCGGCAGACCATCTCAGTACCAATGAGAGCCAGGCCTGCCATGCCTTCAGTCATGGGGAAGGATAATATAATTTCAAATTTTGCAGATAAGAAATTATTTCATTTATCAAATTTGAATTACAAATTAACTCTAAAATTTTTAAAAAGTAATGATATTTATGGAGTTGAATTCGATTATATCCCTGAGACATTTCCACTAATCAGGAAATTACAAAAAGAGGGTATGCGAATTTATATCCATAAAAGTAATGTAATGGTCGCATTGACCAGAAATTGTCACGCGAAAAGGATCATTTGCAAAGAGGGTACTAGCTGTGGACTAATTTGTAAGAATAAGAAATACCATTTGTATCACGAAGTAACAGAAGAACTATTTTTGGATGGAAATGCAATATTAGCAGCAATACCATTTAAGGAGGAAGATATTCAAGAATTAAATAATGAGAATTTTAGTTTAATTGATAGTCATAATTGGATAAAAGAATACATCAAGTAATTCTGGAGGAAATTTAATGAAAAGAATACATCTTTTATTATATAAATATCGGGTATTAATGGGTGTTATCCCAGTGGCTATAGGACTTTTGTATTTTGTTTTAGATGAGAACAAAAGGTTTAGTAAGCCAATGCTGGGAATAGGTACAGCGGTCATGTTTATCGGTATAACTTTAAGGATATGGACAGCTATGTATAACTGGGAAAATATCAATTCTGTTGAACCTATAGCAACTAATGGTATTATTACAAATGGACCTTACCGATATTGCAGAAACCCAATGTATTTTAGTGCAATTATCCTTACTCTTGGGTTTAGTTTGATTTTTGGTTCGTGGCAGGTTGTACTTATCGCTGTTTTACCGACTATAGCAGTACATTTGCATCAAATCTATGTAGAAGAGAAATACTTGATGACTATATGTAATGAATTTTACGATACATATAAAAAAAGGGTGCCGAGACTATTCCCATATCGTGGCAAAGTTCTTGCAATTCCAGTCCAGGGCAAAGCCAATTGGAAGCGTGGTCTGCAGAGGGATGCTGGACCAATCTTCGGAGGAATTGTATTTGTGTTTTTAATCGTCATTTTAATACCTTTTTTAAAGTATGATTACCTATTTCTTGGAGTTGCCGTTGTAGTCACTGTTATTTTAAACTTTATCATTGTGGGAAAAATAAAATCAGATGCAGATAAGGTTAAAATAATACCATCAACGGCTCCGCCGCATGTATTACTGCAGCCCTTACGATATATATTGTTTTCAACCCAAAAGTATATTGATTGTTTAAATATAGATAAGGAAATTGAAAATCATGTAGTTTTGGATTTAGGCTGTGGACCAGGATATTATTCTTTACCTTTGGCAGAGAATATTAATGGAACTGTGATTGCTATGGATATCAGAGAAAAAATGCTTCAGATAACTAAAAGTAGAGCTGAAAAGAAGAATTTGAATAATATCAGATATCTAAAGGGAGATTGTAGTAGGATTGATTTATCAGATAATTCTGTTGATCTGATCTGCATTAACCTAGTTCTTGGCGAGATTGTTAATTTGGATGAAAGCATAAATGAAATAGCAAGAATATTGAAACCTCTGGGGCGAATCAGTATAATGGAATCTATCTTTGATGATCACTATATGAATGTGCAGGAAGTAAAGGAACTACTTAAGAAGAAAGGTTTTTCTTTCGAGTTGGTAGAGAAGAAAAAGACTTATTACATTCTTGAGGCTTACAAATAAAATTTTAGAAGGAGATAGCTATGAAATTAAAGTATGATTGTATGGAGTATTTAAAGAGGCAGAATGAACCATGGGTAGAATATGGTATCAGTAAATTTCTTGAACAGGATGAGAATGTTGCAAAGGAAAAGAAAAAGCGGTTACTAGAATGTGATGAAGTAAAAAAGACCGTAGAAATTGTTGAACAGTGGCCAGAGCCACCATTGGTCAGACATAATGACGTAAATCATCCTATTCACAAAGCACACCTTTTACTAGAAATGGGATTGGATCGTTCAGATAAGGTGCTTCAGGATCTGGCAAATAAAATCTTTGAAAACCAAAATGAAGAGGGTGTGTTCCTATCCTTATTACATGTTCCAGAATCGTATGGAGGTGCAAAAGAGCCGCATATGGACTGGTTAATGTGTGATTTTCCTCTGCTAATCCATTTTCTAATAGCATTAGGATATAAAGAGGATGAACGGGTAAAGAAAGGGATTCAATTTTTGATTTCAAAAGCAGAGGATAATGGATGGAGATGTTCTGGCTCTGTCAATAAATTCCGTGGCCCGGGGAGAAAAACAGATTATTGCCCAGTGGGATCACTGTGGTCTTTACAAGTTTTTTCATTGTTATCAGAATATCACAATGAAGAATTTGTGAAAAATGCTATTGATTCAATTTGTAATCATTGGATAAATACAAAGGAACGAAAGATATATATGTTTGGAATGGGAACCGATTTTAAAAAGTTGAAATACCCTAATCACTGGTATGATATCATTCATGTTGTTCAAGTATTAAGTAAATTTGAATATGCAAAGCAACAGGCGGCTTACAATGAAATGTTAAATATAATATTGGAAAAACAAAACGAGGATGGCTCTTTTATCCCGGAATCACAATATACAGGTTATAAAGGCTGGGATTTCGGACAAAAAAAGATGTCATCGCCTACATTAACCTTAGCTATAGCTAGATTAGTAGCACATATCTAAATACAGTTTAGTAGATTGTATATTTGAGGAGGATTATATG
>JAEWZA010000103.1 GCA_023395575.1 Bacillota bacterium | reverse complement strand
TTGCAACATTTAAAAGGTCAAATTGAAAAAGTAATTTGCCCTGTTACCGTTCATGTTGCTGAGGCAAATGACTATATCATCTCAAGTGAAATTGTTATAGCACCAGGTGATCCAAAGCAGTTGGTAGCTGATACACTTACTTTTGATAAAGATGGCAAAATTACTTGTTATGGTGTGTTAGGGATATCTGTAAACAAGTTAGTTAATGCAAAAACAAAATAACTCGGTAATTCGTTAAAAAGCAACTTATATTTTAAAATTATGCAGGTATCTGCAGGGAGGTTATAATTATGGACGATTTAATTAAATATACCGCTCCAAGTGGGCAAAATGGCCAGAATGGCGGATTAGGTTCAAATGGAAATAACGGAGCAAATGGTTATTCAGAAACAGACTGGAAAGGTTCAACCTCACGATACCCAGCATCAGCTGGTGGTGCTGGTGGAAAAGGAATAGATGGCGCTGCAGGAGGAAATGGATCAAGTGCTGCTGATGCCACAATATATGCAGGGACTTTGGATGGCCTAGTAGCTATTTCTATTCTTGGAGGCTTGGGTGGAAATGGCGGAAGTGGTGGCAACGGCGGAAACGGCGGAAAAGGTGGAGACCAGGGCTCTGGCTCAGCGGCTGGAGACGGTGGTAACGGTGGAAATGGCGGCAACGGAGGTAAAGGTGGAGATGGCGGCAACGGCCCATCTTTGACTATTTACACTCCTGCTGAATACCAAAAGAATTTTGTTATTTCTGCAAATCCTGCCAGCGGCGGAGTTGGCGGAGTAGGTGGTTTAGGCGGCAAAGCTGGAGCAGCTGGCAGTGGTGACAATGGCAAGGTTGGCAATAATGGAACTCCAGGTGCTAACGGTCAAGCAGGTAATCCGGGTAGACAGGGCAGTTGGACATTTGCATGGCCTCCATCAGAATCATAAAAAGCCTTCACTATGTAGTTTGTATTTTGTTTGTCTGAACCTCAACTAATAATAAAGAGCGATATGATACGCGTCCGCTCTTTATTATTGAGTCGTAAGGAAAAATATAGCTTAGGAATATCTTGAGTTTACTTCTATTATTGCTAATATTTTTTAGTATATTGGTAATTTATATTTTCTAGCAGTCTATTTATAAAAATAGATATGCTGCTATTAAGAAAGGCAGGATAAGCATGGATAATATCAATGATCCTATCATTACATATACTGCTGTTAATGGTAACAATGGGCAAAGTGGTTCTACAGGTGTTAATGGCTCAAATGGTACTGATTATAGCGAACAAAAAGATTGGAGAGGTAAAGCAACTCCTATACCAGCAACTGATGGTGGCACCGGAGGCGCAGGCATAAATGGTGCTTTAGGAGGTAATGGAGCTAGTGCTGCTGATGCAACTATATATGCCGCACAACTTGAGGGCCTTGTTAGTATACACATTTGCGGCGGAAATGGCGGAAATGGCGGAAATGGTGGAGCCGGCGGTAACGGTGGCAACGGAGGAGATGGTAATAGCATTTCTACTACACCTTCAAGAGATACCGATAAAGGTGGTAATGGAGGAGTTGGTGGAGCTGGCGGTAATGGAGGCGATGGTGGCTCTGGCGGTGATGGACCTTCTTTAACTATCTATACCCCTGTAAATATGCAAAAGAATTTTGTCATATCAACAAAGGCTGCCGATGGTGGAGTCGGTGGAATAGGAGGAGTTGGAGGAAACGGCGGTATAGGCGGTAAAAATGGTGGAAAACAAGGGCAGAACGGTAATCCTGGAAACAATGGAAAACCAGGCAACCCTGGAAAAGAAGGAAAATGGTCATTTATATGGCCTCCACCATCATGAAAAATCAATGAGCAAAAAGCCAAACTCAAGTATGAGTTAAGGTAAATTTATCGGGGGTAAGCAACTACTAAACAATGAAAGTTTATCCCTGATTTTGTTTCTAAAAGTTGAAAACAGAGAGGTATTGCCATGCAAATCGAAGCTTATCAAGATGAGTTTTCAGTCCGTTTAAAACGTGCAATGCAGCTTACACAAGCTTATGCACATGTAGATAATATATCGCTTGAAGAGGTTGAAGCTTTAGTAGCAGAACTTCTCGATCTGCCTAATGTTTTACATGATAATAAGCAAGGATGTTCAGGTTTAAATGCAGACCAGGCACCTTTGCAATTATGCATAACATTGAGTAAGGAGGCTCACAAATGCAGATTTATTGCCGATCCTGCAAGTGATGATCCAAATTATTTCAACAGATATGGTCGCGCAAAAAACGTATTATGGAAGACCGTTTTCAGATCAAACGCAAGTGGATTAAAGACTATGATTGAAGATATGCTTTCTATCTTCGGACCAAAAGATGAAATTGAAATTAAAAATTTCACTTATGGAGTTTTTTGGCTTGCTGCTTCTGTTAGTGAAAAAGGTATAGCTATGTACATAGATACATCAGGAAATGAAATAGATCCGTCATGGGACAAAGCCATCGAATGGTTTTCTGAAAAATTAAGAAACACAGCTGCAATCAAGGTGGTTGAAGCTTTCCGACCTTATAGCTGGCTTTCCAGTGTAGGTATTGAAGGCTATGACATGACAAAAAGCAAATTAAAATTATACATAAAGGCTCTAAAGATTTTTCCAGAAGGCTTTTTAGGGAACTTATTTCCGCAAGTGTCTTTACTAGGTACGTCAAAATGCTTTCAAATACTCCTCAGAGACATTGGTTTATCTCATGAAAGCATTTTTTATAATATAGGTATACATCCTGAGAATGGTAGAATTATTGACATGAAATTAGACATCTCAGAAAATCATTTATTATTTAAACAAAAAGAAGCAGAAGAAGCTATTTATAATTGTAGCCAAGCGTTAGGCTTGCAGTATGTACCAATTAATTCATTAATGAACGAATATAACCTTGCAATTTCTTTTATAGGAATTGGAGTTAATTATAAAGGAGAACCTCGCCTAAATATTTATTTGAAAGGTAGAGACTAAATATCATGTTGGGTTTAATCGAACATATGATCGAACGTGCAATAGATTATTTAATTGATATTCAAAATAGTGATGGCTCATGGACTGATTATTGTTTACCTGTGGGTACATCTGATCAGTGGGTTACAGCTTATACAGCATTAGGTATGCTTTATGCATCCAGAATGACAAATAATGAAAAAGGTATATCGTCTGCCTGCCATGCAGTCCAATTTTTAAAAGAATTCCAAACTTATAAAGCCGGCTGGGGATATAATAGGAATACAGGTGTTGATGCAGATACTACAGCTCATGTAATCCGCCTTTTTCGTGATTTGAACATTGAGGTGCGTTCAGAGGATGAAGAGTGCCTAATGCAGCATTATAATCATAATGGTGGATTCAGCACATACTGTAACAAATCAAATTGGGGCAAGCCCCATCCAGATGTAACTGCAGCCGCTAGTCTTGCTTTAGAAAATGACAGGCTGCAGTCAATAAAACCTGAACTACTAAACTATTGTGACAGTATTCGCTTACATGATGGCTCATGGCCTACTTACTGGTGGCGTAACAACCTATATGGAACCTATTATATGCTGGAGCTTTATGATAGACTTGATGCTCCCATATTCTTGATTGCTCAAAATATAAAAATCAATATACATTCTTGCTTTGATTTTGCGTGGGCATTAGGAGTACTTAATATTTTGAAACAAAACACCTATCCTTATGATAAAGCTTTTCAAAGTTTATTTGATATGCAAGAAAACTCAGGTGCTTGGAATGGGAGTCCATCACTCCGAGTTACTGACCCTGCATGTCCAAAACCCTGGATTTCTCCACAGGGGGAATACTATACCGACCACATGGGAACTATTACTACATCTAGCGTGATAAGGGTACTATCAAAGTTTTTATAAATGTTATTTTGGATTTAATAACGCCTATATCCAAAATGAAATTTATCGATTGTAGAAAAATTTTATTTTGAATCTAGGCGTTTCAACGAGGCGGGAGATATTCTCACCGCCTGAATACCAAAGCTGTATCCGCCACTTATAGAAGTGGGGGGACATTTTCTTTCCTCGTTATATTTGAAATAATTTATCAATGGGTGTATAGCCTCCAAAGTACCCAAAATACTTTTCAATAGCATTTTCGTACCTTTTTAAAACACTTGATTCAAGAAGCTTTGGATTTGCTTTAAACCCGATTATATTGATATCCTGATTTACCTTTATATCATTATTACTAAATGGTTTTCCCGATTGATCAATATAGCAAATCAAATCTGGCGCCATTGCAATAACGCCTTTATTTTTTACCCAAACAAGGAAATTTTCATTCAAAAACTCAACATATACTGTATCCACTTCATTTTCAATGGTTACAATTCCTCTGCAATATCCGGATATTATACCTTGTTCAATTTTTGTAATCCTGCCTTGAAAAATCTTGTACCCATTATATTTATTAATAATGGCCTCAACAGGGTCTGTACTATTTTCTCTAAGTGTACGACCTATATCTCTGCAATTCGTGATTGTATTAGCTATTATAGTATCCCCAAGCGTATCGGTTTGTGCCGGGAATAACGAGACAATTCCACCGAATGCCTGCTCATTTGGGCCTGCTGAAACTATAAAGGCATTGTTACAAATAATATTTCTGCATAGTGATTCAATGTCTTCTACATTTCCATCGTTTGATACCCTGATTTGCAAATCAGAGCAAGCTGATGAAATCACCAAAGGTGAAGGGTCTACTCCTGCAGCTGCAATAGTACTCATGTCCAACATGGGATAAGAACGTCCTGCATAGTCACCATCAACCAACGGAACTCCACAGCACAAAGAAAGCAAGATAGATGTCAAAATGCTGAAAGAGCCGGTTTCAATAGATATTGGACATACCTCAGATGTGCCTACCGCTTCTTTCATTGCTTCATATGCATTTTTAATTCCATTTTTTAAACAATCTATAAAGTTGTAGCTTTGTAATAACATTTCATGTGATTGTTTCGGAAATCCCATTAGTCCAAATACTGCTGAGTATTCAAGTTCAATATCTTTAGGTTCAATATATTCAACATAAGATGCCATTGTAAGGATGCATTGTTCTAGTAGAAACTTGCTGAAGCCTCTATCTCCACCACCTCCACAGCCTAAAAGCAGTGAACCTTCCAAAATATCATACATGTCCTGCTTATCAAAGTATTTTCCGTCTTCTCCCATTAAAACCTCCGATATGTACATAGAATAGAGAAACTGCGCCTAATGTTATAAAAATGTTCCTTTAAGAAACTACCATACACCGACTTTTTCATCGTCCTCAGATAACTCTGGCTTTTGTGGTATTACAAGATATACTAGAGTATCGGTTTCCTCAACTGCCTTTACTTTAACACCTTCGGGAATATCTACACCCACACTCTTCAAAGCCTCATTTGCATTTTTGATGAGTTCCTGCTTGAAATTCTCGTCTTTCCATGCTTTTTCAATAATTTCTTGATATTTTTCATTTTTGTTCTTATTTTCATATTTGTGCATTTTAAAGTCACTCCTTTTAACAAGTGGATTATATCTACCAATTATACCTTTCAATGGCTTATATTGCAACGTATGCAAAATAAATATTATGTTTGTATTTAGCGTGATGTAGCAATTTCTGGTACAATAAAATTTTTACTTATAACTTCTACAATTTTATTATATTTATCTTTAAATTTTTGATCGTATGTAATTATAAATGTATTTGTAGAGCCAGACCGAACAAATTCTTTTAAATACTTAATTTTTCCATCTAATTATTTTCTGCATCTTAATTTGTACTATTTTGCTATCATCTATATATTTATTTTCCATAGGAACAATCTCCAAATACCTATTTACTTTTTAGCTTTAAAGACAATTACCAATTTAACTTATTACCTTCGTAATCCATATATAGCGGGCCGTCTATATCTTTTTTATATTTGTCTATTAATCTCATAATGGACTCTGCTGCTATTGTCGCATCAATATCTGCATTTTGTCCTCCCATATCCGTCGTCATCCAGCCAGGATGAATGGCTAGTACTTTTATTCCTTTAGGTTTTACGTATTTCTGTAAAATAACACTAGCCATATTAATAGCTGTTTTTGACATGCAATAATCAAATTCCCTATCCCTAAAATTATCTGAAATACTACCAGCCTCTGAAGAAATATTTGCAATGACTTTAGTAGTGCCTTTTTCAACATTTGGTAGGAAAGCTTTAATCACTCGTAAAGGTCCTAATGAGTTTATATTTAAAGTTTGTAGTGCTACACTAAAATCAACTTGTTCAAGTGGCAAATATGAATTTTCAAAGTGAACTCCCGCATTGTTAATTAGTATATCAATAGTTTCATCTTTTAACTCTTGTTTTGCTATTTCAACCGATTGATCACTTGCCACATCCATTCTTGTGAAAATTAGCTGTTTGGTGTAAATTTCTTTAAGGTTCATGATTGTTGTGGATGGTTCTTGATATAAGCAAGCAAATACTTTACACCCTTCAACTAGGTATTTTTCTGTTAGAGCTAGACCAAGCCCTTTATCTGCTCCAGTAACTAATACATTTTTATTATTTATACTTCTCACCCCTTTAGAATTATATATACCCACTCGGAAACTCCAAGAACTATATTTATTTAATTTCTGAGATTCTGATTTTGATGTTGAGGTGAGCCCCAAGGGGGTAGACCTCTTTCAAAAAGAGCATTATCCCTCTATGCGTTTGGAAACGGAGAATGGACACTATTTTATTCGTGGGTTTTATAACCAAGATGAGGAGGAATTTATAGCATCCTATTTTCTTGGGTACGGAGAATCTATCTTGTCGATAAAGCCTTCAGCACTGTCAAAATTAATC
>JAEWZA010000070.1 GCA_023395575.1 Bacillota bacterium | reverse complement strand
ACATACCCGTTTGGCTTTACTACCCTAGTAAGTTCCTTAATTACCTTAACAGGATCATTTACAAAGCCCATTACATTATGAAAATTAAAAGCTACATCAAAACTATCTGTTTTTGCAATATGTATATCATGTATATCCCCTTGAAATATATCTAAACGCTCTTCAAAACAGCATTTAGTCACTTTTTCTCTAGCTTGTTCTAACATGTCAGCTGATAAATCGTAAATTAAACCATTAGAGTCTAAAAACTCCTTTAGTATCTTTAGACTCCAACGTCCTGTGCCACCACCCGCATCTAAAAATTTAAAGTCTGTCGGCAACTTTTGTAAAACATTAGTAGAGAAAAACTCCCATAAAAGTTTATCGGATAACCTCCAATAAACCTGGTTATCTACTAAGTCATATTCCTTCGCTTTAACCTTGAAATAGTCAATAACTGATTCTTTATAGTTTATATTACTTTCCATAATAATCTCCTTATAGCATCCTATTAATTACTAAATTAAATATGCACTTCTTAAACAACTTTCGCTAATATAAAGTTCATAAATCCCATTTCTAATCTTTCTGAAGCTGACAAAGATGACTCGGCTTTCTTTAAGACGTTAATATCATCGTAGGTAAAATCTATATGAGGGTAATTTAAATACTTGCTCCCTCCTGCATTAACTATTTTTTCTGACAATTTCTTATGTATACTGCTCATTTCCCTGGATACTTCTCCATACATTTCTTCTTTAGCAAAGTAAACAAAAAAACCATCATAAAGTACAGGCTCCAATCCCGCCTCAATCATAAGGTCTTTGAGATCATCAATTGTGCAATCTTCATGATATACGTCGTAGAAGTTTCCATTTTTTTTCGTCCAGCGGATATATGAGTTATATATTTCCCCATTCGAATTAGGAATTGCAACCAACACCCATTTTTTACTAATTTTTTTGTTAATCTTTAAGAACTCAAGCTGTTGTTCACGTGAAAAGTGCTCAATAACACCTGAGCTACTGACAAAATCAAATGCTGAGATATTTTTCTCAATAAAGTTTTTGTCAAAAAAATCTCTTAATTCATAGTCTATTGTTACTCCAACTTCTTCAGATACTTTTTCTGCAAGCATCTTTGCATAATTCGAAGTATCTACACTTTTACATAAAAACCCCTCAAGTGCCATCAATATTGACAGTGTAGCTGCACCGGCTCCTAATTCAATACACCGTGTTGCATTGTCTAAATCGAATGTATGCTTAATTCTTTCCACCAATGCTTGTAATGTAGCCCATTTATCAACATATGCATCAAAAAATTTTAAAGATGGATTTTTATCTTTAAAATCAAGATAAGCTTGAAGTTCTACTTGCCAGCAATCATCAAAATGCTCTTCATGTTCCATATCTGCCATTCAAATAATCCCTCCTAGCAACGAATAATAGATACACTAAATTATCAAGAATATATCATGGAACTATATTTATGCCATTAAAACGAGGGAGAACCTGACAATCTCTTATATCATTATGGTTGAATAGCCATAAAATAAATCTTTCAATACCAAGTCCAAATCCAGATGTCTTCATTGGATAATCTTTTTTCATATTATAATACCATTCATATTCTAAACTACTGACATTATGTAATCTTAGTGCTTCTAAAACCTCATCGCCATTCTGGTGTCGTTCACCAGAACCTACAACCTCACCTATACCCATCAGCAAATCTGCATTTAGTGCTTTTCCAATGTTATTTTTATCAACAGCCTGATAAAAAGGTACTGATAATGTATCAAAGTGTGTTATCCATACCATACCACCAAATTTATCCATAAGTGCTTGTTCACCATATTTATTTAATACTCTAAATCCAGCTTCATGAGTCGAGATATATTTAGGATTATTTTCTAGAACTTTAATAGCATCATCTAGCGTAATCCTTTCAATCTTGCCTTTCAGATTTACTAATTTTTCTATATGCTCAATATCTCCAGCTATTTCAATTAACTCCTCTGAATACTGTTCTAATATTTTTTTACTCAGATATTTCAAATATTCCTCAACTAAGCCCATTACATCTTCAAGTGTTCCCGGTATTTCAGCTTCACTATGATAAAACTGACATAAATGCCTTTCATCAGCATTCTCTCCTCTAAACGATGGCATAATATAGTAGCATCCCGTTTCAGAAATTCGACATCCGTATTCCAGCATAAATTGCATTGAGTCTGCAAGATATGTATCCACATTACATAAATTTACTTTTACAGGGGACGAGTCACTTCCTAATCCCATTGGACTAGAAATAGATCCTGTAGTAATAGGTAAATGTAGGGTTTTTATATCCTTTTCATCGTAAAACTTTACCGTATTTACTGTAATCAGATTCTCTATATTTACTAAATTCTTATACCAGGGATCATTTATAGCATTTTTATAATGATCATCTATATTTTTCCAGCTGTGAATAGGTTTGATCTTTTTTAGAGAATCGATATATGATTTGCTCTTTTCTAAAATAACAGACATATATATTACTCCTTTTAATAAAATTTTTTTGTTTCAAAAATCAAATTCTTACCATTATTATTCTTACCTTTTGTATTAGTCCTAACCCCCTTCTACAAAAAGCGCAAAGTGTTATTAGCATATAACAATAAACTATATGGATCTAAGTCATATTTTTTATAGTTATGTCATGCTTCTAGTACCACTTTGTTCCAAATAACTTACAGTTAATTTAATATCTTTTAAATAATACCATTTTTAAGTTTTTGTGTCAATATATTTTTTTGTTTATTTATACTTTTTTGTAACTTGTTATTAATATTGACATATTATTGTATATTTTGTATAATAATACTCAATTATTATTATTATATATACTCTCAACTGGATGATAAATCATTATGTAGAATAAATGGAAACTAAAACAGAACTTCTAATCTACATTGTATTAAATTAGAAATAGATGTGGAAAGACTGTTACATGAGTTAAAAGTTATACGGAAGGACTAATTTGGTATGTTCGCAAATAGTATTTATTATGGTAAAAAAAATCCGCTAAATGTCGTAATTGATTTGATGTATGATTTTTTTACTAAGTTAGGATTTAATGTTGTTTTTGGAAATGAAATAGAAACATACTATAATAACTTTAAGGGTTTAAATGTAGAAGATAACTCTTTCATTACTTTAGATGATGCTACTTTTTATGTCGAAAAGGATTTATTATTAAGATCACATTTATCTCCTATTTGGATAAGACAAATGTGCAACAAATCGTATCCATTAGCTTTTATTGAAATAGGAAAGGTTTATCGGTGTGATAGTAAGGGAAGTTTATTTAGACCAATGTTTTATCAAGCTGAAGGTGTGATTTTAGATAAGGGAATAAGTTTTTCTGACCTAAAAGGCATTATGGAATCATTTGTTAAATTTATATTTAACAACACAAGAAAAATGACGTTTCAGCCCTATTGGCATGCGTTTACCGGTCCAAGTGTTAAAGTGGACATATCTTGTATATGTAATCATGATATAAATTGTCCATATTGCAGGGGAAACAATTTAGTCAATATTTGTACTGCTGGAATGGTAGATAGAAATATTTTGAATCATCTCGGTTATGATGATAGTATATCAGGTATTTGCTTTGGGTTGGGGCCATCTAGGTTAGTTCAGCTTATGGAAAACATTGGGAATATACAAGATTTATATGAAAATAATATAGCCTGCTTTGGCTAAGAAGTAGAAGCACTTAATTAGAAATAAACTATACCCTGATAGTAAGACACAGAAAAAGAGGCTGTGTTTAACTATCAGGGTATTTTGTTGTACAATGAAATAAAAGAAATGCTTGAGGAGGATTTTTGTATGGGTGGCAAGAGAATAACAAACCCTCATCGCAACAAAGATTTTACAGACGTTGAAATTGAAATACTTTCTCGCAATCCACATGTAAAAAGTGTTACAGCTAAACAGATTAATTATGCAGATAGCTTTAAACTACATTTTCTTGAAGAACATGCTGCCGGAAAGTTACCTCTTGAAATTTTTGTCGAGGCTGGATTTGACCCTAAATTAATTGGTCAAGGGCGTATTGATAAAGCCTCTAGCAGATGGCGCCGAAAGGCAAGTCGCCCTGGAGGTGTATGCGACCAAAAGAAAGGACATTCCGGAAAAAAACTTTCTGATGATAAAGGAAAATCTCCACAAGAGCAAATTGATGAACTAAAAGAACAGAATGCTTATTTGCGTCAAGAAAATATATTCCTGCGGGAACTAGGTCGCTTAGAAAGGCAGGTGATGTACACCAAAAAATAAAAGCATCTGATAAATATAAGATTATATACAACATGTGTACACAATCTCACAACCGATTGAATGTAGAAAAAATGTGCTCTACAGCCAGTGTATCTCGATCAGGTTATTATGCATGGTTACATAATAAGGAAAACCGGGCAGAACGAGAATTACAAGACAAGAAAGATTTTGACAATATCTTAAAAGCATATTCATTTAAAAGCAGAAATAAGGGTGCTAAATCCATCAAAATGGTTCTGTTTCGTCAGTTTAATATTGTAATGAATCTCAAAAAAATTCGAAGGATAATGAAAAAATTCGGTTTATCTTGCCCTATAAGGAAGGCAAATCCTTATAAAAAGATTGGGAAAGCTATTAAAAGCCATATTGTTAAGAACACTTTGAATCGAGAGTTTAATCAGGGTATTCCTGGTAAAGTCCTTCTGACTGATATTACATACATATATTATGGAATGGGAAAACGCGCCTTCCTATCAACAATAAAAGATGGCTGTACAAAACAAATACCAGCATATAGTTTAGCAGAACATATGAAAACGGAGCTTATCACTGATACTTTACATAATCTATGGCAAAATCCTAAGTATCGAGTTCAAAAAGATGCACTGTTTCATTCTGATCAGGGTTGCCATGTGCGACAAGAAGTCGCATAATATATTGCCGAAAGGCTACCCCATCCATTCGGGGTAACTCTATTGTGAATAGCTCAGATGGCAACGCCTGGGTTAGAAAGCTCACAAGACAATGTGGAAATCCGAGTAGCCTAAAGCTGGGATAACTGCTAGGGTAAGAAAGTTATGGAGAACGTAAAGTGAATCATCGTAGGAATCGTTACGCTGGAGTAAGCGAAACAGGCTGATACGCTTCGACCAAAATGGTAAGGAGTCAAGCAAAGGTGAACTGTTAAGCCAATGCGAATGGATAAAGAACTCCCGGTTTAAAGATGGCTCCTAAGGCTTTTACAATTATGTATTATGCGGAACTTGGTAAACCCTATATGC
>JAEWZA010000062.1 GCA_023395575.1 Bacillota bacterium | reverse complement strand
AATTAACAGATGAGAAATTCGTTCACAATCCACTGGAGCCTAATCAAAAACTTTACCATACTGGTGATTTAGCAAGGTGGCGAGAAGATGGAAATATTGAGTATCTTGGAAGAATGGATTTTCAGGTCAAAATTAGGGGGCTTCGAATTGAACTGGGAGAGATTGAAAGGGTGCTTCAAGAACATCCTGCTGTTAAAGAATGCATAGTGACTGCCTGGGAAAAAGAGCCTGGTAACATGTATCTAGTAGGATATGTTATTCGTGAAAAGGGAACAAATGTGGAATCAGGAGAACTTCAAGCTTATCTTGAAAAGGCGTTGCCTGAATATATGGTTCCCCGTATTTATGTTTTTGTTGATACCATGCCGTTATCAGCAAATGGAAAAGTGAATCGTAAAGCACTGCCAGTACCTGTATTGGATAGTAAAACTGAATTTGTGGCTCCTCGAAATGAGGTGGAAAATATTCTTACAAATATATGGAGGGAAGAGCTAGGGATTGAAAATGTAGGGGTAAATGATAATTTCTTTGAAATTGGTGGTCACTCACTGCTTTTAACAAGGGTTCACAGCCGCATGAATAAGCAATTTCAACGAGAGTTTTCTTTAATTGACTTATTTACCCACTCTACAATAAGCGCCCTTGCTATATATGTTACAGCAGATAATAAAAAAGAAACCTTCCTTATAACTAATGACAGAATACAGAAACAAAAGGAAGCAAAAAGAATGAGAAAACAAATGCTTAGGAGGTAGAAAAATGGCTGAACAACCTATGCAAGATGCTTTGGAAGGAGTAGCTATTATAGGAATGTCGGGGCGTTTTCCGGGGGCCAAAAATATAAATGAATTTTGGGAAAAGCTAAAAGACGGTAAGGAATGCATTACATATTTTTCAAAGGAAGACGCAAGGGCATGCGGGATTGATGAAGAGAGTATTAATGACCCTAACTATGTTTTTGCAGGGGGGATGCTAGAAGATATTGAGCTTTTCGATGCAGGCTTTTTCAGTCTAAACCCTAAAGAAGCAGAAAACCTTGATCCTCAGCAAAGGCTATTTTTGGAATGTTCCTATGAAGCACTGGAAGATGCCGGCTACTCCTGTAATGAATATGATTATCCTATCGGGGTTTATGCGGGTAGTAATATGAGTTATTACTTTCTTTACCATCTCTTTAATAAGCTAGGTGTAAAAGACGATCTAGCTATTGCGGTAGGTAACGACAAAGACTATGTGGCTACTAGGGCTTCCTATGAATTCAACTTAAAAGGCCCCAGCATCAATGTTCAATCAGCCTGTTCTACTTCTTTGACTGCTGTTGCGATGGCGTATGAGGGATTACTAAACTATCACTGCGATATGGCTATCGCAGGAGGTGCTGGTATTAAATTGCCTCAAAAGTCAGGGTATTTGTATCAGACGGGCTTTATCGGTTCACCGGATGGGCATACAAGGCCATTTGATGCAGACGCCTATGGAACGGTTTTTACCAGTGCAGTTGGTGTTGTTCTGTTAAAGCGTGTGGAAGATGCTATACGGGACGGAGATCATATTTATGCTGTGATTAAGGGAATGGCTGTAAATAATGATGGTTCTACAAGGGTTGGTTTTACTGCACCTAGCAGGGAAGGCGAAGCAGAAGTAATCGCAGCAGCTCAAAATCTAGCGGGGGTTCATCCAGAAGATATTAGTTATATTGAAGCCCATGGCACAGGTACAGCTTTAGGTGATCCAATTGAGATATCTGCACTAAACATGGTGTTTGAACAATATACAAACAAAAAATCTTATTGTGCAATTGGTTCGGTAAAGAGTAATATAGGACATTCTATTTCAGGTGCGGGTATTTCTGGAATGATTAAAACGGTGCTGGCTTTAAAAAATAAGCAGATACCTCCAAGTATTAATTTTTCAACACCGAACCCCAAGATTGACTTTGAAAATAGTCCTTTTTATGTAAATACAAAGCTATGTGACTGGAAAAGAGGTGAAAAGCCTAGAATGGCAGGTGTCAGTTCTTTTGGATTTGGAGGTACAAACGTCCATGCTGTAATAGAAGAAGCACCTCCAATTGAGGTATTACCTTCTTCAAAGGAATGGCAGCTAATAACCTTATCTGCTAAGGCTCCAGCAGCATTAGAACAGATGCGACTAAACCTTTCACAATACTTTAAAGAAAATCCAACAGTGAATCTTTTGGATGCTGTTTATACTCTCCATGTTGGTAGAAAAGAATTTGATTACAGGTGTGCAATCGCATGCAGTGATTTAGAAGATGCAATTCGTCTTTTGGAAAGCAAAGAGGATGAAAGAGTTTTCTTAGGTGTAGCAAAGAGAGAGCAGAAAGAAAATAATACTGCTAATAATCTTATAGAAAGTGGCTCTCAGGATTCTAAAGAATTTTTGGTTTCAATCGGTAAGCTTTGGGTTGATGGTGTGCCTGTTAACTGGGGGAATTTTCACTGTGATGAAAAAAGGAACAGAATTCCGTTACCTACATACCCCTTCCAGAGGAAGAGATATTGGGTAGAGCAGTATAATGGAGATGATTTGATTAAAAAGAGCAATACTTTATCTTCAAAAAAATCTGATTTTAATGATTGGCTTTACTTCCCTACATGGAAGAGAGCTGCCAATGTTTCTTTTGTCAGCAGCAAATTGGAGAAGGACGGTACTTGGCTTGTTTTTGAAGATGAAATGGATTTAAGTGAAAATATAATTAGGATATTAAAAGAAGAAGGCGTTCCGCTTGTGACTGTATCAAAGGGGTATAATTTTTGCAAAACAAATCAAGACGCCTATACAATTAATCCTAAGATAAAAGAACATTACAAATCACTAATAAAGGATGTGTTTATAGAGAATAAACCAGGTAACATTATTCACCTTTGGAATGTAACAAAAGAGGAGCTTGGATGTTCAAGGTTGGAGTTTTCTGAGGAATGCTTAAGTAATGGTTTTTACAGTCTGATTTTTCTTTCACAGGCATTGGAAGAAACTATCATTGACCATAATGTAAAAATAGCTGTTGTTTCAAATAATATGCAAGTTATTTCAGATGAAAAGGTATGTTGTCCTGAAAAAGCAGTAATCACCGGACCTTGTAAGGTTATTCCGATGGAGTATAACAATATTTTTTGTCAAAGCATTGATTTAGTTTTTAAAGGCAATGGAATATATGAAAAAAGCAGATTTGCAAAAGCAATTCTAGCTGAAATATCGGTAGAGAAACCTCAAACTACTGTTGCATTAAGAGGAAATGGAAGATGGCTGCCAACCATAGAAGGTATTGCAGTTGAAAGTATAAATGAAAGAAGCTGGGTAAAAGAAGGCGGTACTTATCTAATCACTGGAGGCTTGGGAGGTATAGGGCTTGCTGTAGCTCTCCGTATGGCAAATACAGCAAAGGTTAATCTTATTCTTACCCGAAAGTCAGCTTTCCCTAAAAAAGATCAGTGGTGGCAATGGCTGGATACACACTCTGCCAATGATGCTACAAGTGATGTTATAAAGCAAGTCAAAACATTGGAAGAACTGGGAACTGAGGTCATGACAATCCAGGCTGATACTTCTGACCTAGAGCATATGCGTGAAG
>JAEWZA010000039.1 GCA_023395575.1 Bacillota bacterium | reverse complement strand
ATACTAAATCCCTTCAATTAACTTGATTTCATGTGCTTTCAGAGTTAATGTATACACTACCAAAAACATTAATGGAGGGATTGCACATGGATAGAAAAGAAATTATTAAATTATTGGAAGAACACTTTGGAGTAAAACCAAAGTATATGGGAGTACCAACTTGTGCTTACAAGATTGAAACAGCAGAAGAGACTTACATAATTGACAGAGCAGGGAAAATTACTACATCAGAAGGTAAAGTGGTAGACTTGGAAACAATTCTTCAATTATCAGTTGAAGGAATTCCAGAAACTTATACTCAGACAAAGGTATTTAAACAGCTAGAACTTAGTGAAACAATCGAACAAGTATCAACAGAAACAACAAACATTGAAGTAGCAGTTCCGATGGAAGGTCATACTGGAATTTCTTTAAGAAATCTGGTCAATATAGTTTACAGCAAACAGGTTCTTATTAAAAAATCTCTTGGTGTTACTGACGATATTATAGAAGCTGAATTTTGTAAAGGTATCAATGAGGGTAAAATTGAATCTCTTGAAGATTTCAGAGTAGCCCTTGAGAACATTGGAGAAAAGCATTGTCAAGGCATTACTTTTGATTTCAATAACAGCTCCATTACCTTCAAGTTTTTAGAAGGAGAAGCTAATACTGAAAAGGTACAAGCCTATACTCAACTGGTTTCGTTACTGAATCAAAGTGCCAAGGTTCTGAAACATGCTTCCGCTAAGTCAAAGGATACTGATAATGATAAGTTTACGTTCAGGGTCTTCCTTATAAGGCTAGGCATGATCGGCGATGAATATAAGTCAACTAGAAAAATATTGCTTGAAAATTTGGAGGGAAATTCTGCTTTCCGAAGTGGGAATAAACCTGAAAAGAATATAGTTGCAGATGCTGAATAGGTTGTTTATACCAAATATATCGCTTCACGTTGGCTTGTGGGGCGGTATTTTTATATTGGTTGGGTAATTGCTAAACCTCCAAATAGAGGATAAAAACTGGCTTGTAGGCAAAAACAACTTTACTTTAAGTTATACTAGAGTTAAAGTATTACCAACCAAATAAAGGAAAAGAGGGACTTATTAGACATGAAGACCGAAAACTTGATACAGGAAACTCTGAAGGGACTACTGGATACCGCAAAAGAAAAGGTATGTGTTCTTGGTTTATCAGATTCTAAAGATGATTTAAAGCAGATAAGAGATCTATATATTGAATTGATTAGATTTTGGGGCTTTGATAATAGATTGGTTGATGAGTTTGATGAGCAAATAGGTATTCGAAATGTAAATTATAATGCAATGATATTGCGAAGGTTAGCAGGTGAAACCAGCGAGGATGCAGAAATTATATTATCTGAGGATATTGAGTCGGGTACATATAAGGTAAAGGATGTTTTACAGTATATTGCCGATAGGCTTGAATAGGATTTTATTGACTTGGTATTATAATTGATAGGAGATAACAATTTTATGGATATAAATATTATAAAAGCAGAAAACATTCACTTGGTTGACTGTAAAGTGGCTTTACAAGAGTCTGAATTAGGAAGAGCCTATTTCCCTGAAGAAGATAAAGCAATACAAGCATTAAATGAAGGTATTTCCAAAGGAGAAGTTTTTGTTGCTATAAATAAAGAACGTATATGCGTAGGATTTATTTGGGTTATCCTTAATGGGGCTTTTCACAGTTTTTCTTACTTACATATTATAGCTGTAAAAGAGGAGTTTCGTAGCCTTGGAATAGGAAAAAAACTTTTAAGCTACTTTGAAGAAATAACTTCTAAAAGCTCTTCAAAATTATTTCTTGTAGTTGCAGATTTTAATCCAAGGGCTAAACAATTGTATGAAAGCATTGGATATAAAGAGGTTGGATTTATTCCAAACTTATATAAAAGAGGAATAACTGAATGCTTAATGATGAAGGAAATATAAATATGTATCATGATTAGAGCCAATATGAGGCTCTTTTTTATTATAGGGGAGGTGATATGAATATGGGTGAGGTCACAAATAAATACAGGTCAAATGTTGAGCCAAGACTTGATGAAATTGAAAAATGGGTTGGTGAAGGCTGTACAAAAGCTGAGATAGCAGATTTACTTGAAATAAGTTCATGGTCATTAGGTGAGTATGCAAAAAAGCATCCAAGATTAGCGAAAATATTATATAAAGAAGACAAGTGGAGTGCTGACATTTTGCCAAGGCTTAATGACATTAAAGAATGGCTTGTTCAAGGCGAGACTGTTAGAGGAATTTGTAAAAAACTCGATATATCGCCCGACTATTGGTATAACTGCATTAAAAGGCATGAAGCTCTCAGTGAACTTGTTGTTATGGGCAGGTCTGTTATATGTAACGAAGTAGAAAAAAGTTTATTGAAGCTTTGTACTGGTTATGAGTATGAAGAATTGAAGACAATAGTTGAAGAAGATAAAAATGGCAAGAAGCGTACCAAGATTGAAAAGATAAAGCGACACCAGCCACCTTCGGCTCAAGCAATATCATTCTTCCTTAGAAATCGTATGCCTGAAGAATGGTCTGACAAAAAGGAACTCATTCTTGATACTAATCAAAATGATGAAGCAAGGAAGAAGCTGTTTCTTGATATGATAAACGGTGAGATAATTGATGCTGATTATTCGGTACAGGGCGAAGAAAAGGATTTACAGATTACCGATGGCTTTAATGTAGAGACTGCTGAACAATAGATATTTACTTATAAAACATACCACATAGTTATGGTTATGTCTTGATTAGTGCAGATTAGTACGGTAACATGGACACACCAAAAAAGGAAAGGGTGTGTTTGCATGTTTGATTTAAAAGGCTATGAGCTAAGCCTATACAAAGCAGAGTTCAGCGAGAATACGGTTTCCTGCTACATGAGGGACACAAAGGAATTTCTGAAGTGGCTTGAAGGTAAGAATAAGCATATTACCGAGATTGACGAGTTTATATTGATAAAATATAAAAAGCATCTTATGGATATAAACACATCGGTTCTCAGTACCAATCGCAAGCTGGCTTCATTGAATTCCTTTTGCAAGTTCCTTTGTAATGACCTAGTTTTAGCTGAAGTATTAACCGTAAAGCTTATAAAAAACAGGGACAAAGGCGAATACAAGGGCTTACAGTTAGATGACTTGCACCGCTTGAGAGAAGAAATTCACAAACAAGGCAATAAACAGCACATATGCATTATGGAATTGCTATTGGCTACAGGCATAAGAGTAAGCGAATTATGTGACTTAAGGCTTCAGGATATAACCATAACCGATAGCAAGCAATATATAAGGGTTGTAGGCAAAGGGAGTGTTAACAGAACTATACCAATAAATAATGATGCAAGGATAGCAATGGAGGAATATATACAGGTAAGACCTGAGACTGATGAAGATAACCTTATTATTGGGCAAAGAGGTGCATATAACCGCAATGCTATAAACATAATCCTCGAAAAGTACGGAAGCAGGCTTGGAATAAAGGTCACACCGCATAATCTCCGCCATAGCTTTGGATATAAGCTGATAACTAAGGGCGCTCCTATTACAATGATACAGGACTTGCTTGGACACTCCTCAATATTGACAACAATTAGGTATACACAAACCACAGAGCAGGACAAAATAAACGCTTTGAACGGATTGAGTTGGTAATTATAGTAATATAAATCAACAGCATCTTTTCCAATGGGAGGGGTGCTTCTATCTGTCATGATTACCCTTACAGCTGATGGCGTGAAAATTTTTTTGACATGTATATTTGTAAAGTTTGATATAATATGATGTATTAAATAATTATGGAGGCATATACATTCAAATATTGAGTAAAGAGGATAAGGAACAAATTAATATATTAATAAATGAGTTTATTATTTCTATTAATATTAGTTCCAAGCAAAGTATTCTGGTAGAATTCTTAAAATATATTCGGGAAAAGGATTTCAAAATTCAAGACGGTGACTTACTCAATGAACTATGTGCGGTAATTGAGAAAAAACTGGATATGCAATAAGTAATTTAGAAGGGAGGCTTTATGCAACAAACGACCATTACCGCCAGAACCTCCTGCTAAAAGAATATCTGAATAAATATTTCTCCCAAAACAAGATAGAAGAACTTGTTGTGGAGTTTTCATATTTATATGCTTATTTGAACAATTTTAATATCAGGATATTTCTGCTGATAATAATCTAAAGTTCCAAAGTTTTCAGTGCAATAAAAGAAAACATATTTCAAAAGGGCTGTATCATTAGCAATCAACTTTTGACAATCCTTATTCAATTTATCGTTACTAGTCGGGGAAGTAGCTGAGAAAACTTCAGCGATAATATCTCCGCTGGTTGATATTATATCATGACCACTCTGAGTACCAAGATTCATGTTGTATGGAGCAGATTCAGGGTGAAGTTTCATGAGATGCTTCACAGCTTCTATAGATACTAAATGTGTAAAAGTCTGATTAAGCTGCTCAATAAAATTCAAGCTATTATCTTTAATAGGGTCTTTCCCAATTTTGGTGAATTTAATAGTATGGAAAAAGTCTATTCCTTTAGAATCATGTATAAAGGACTGGATTCTCTTTGTTGTGGAATTGCAGGACTTAATGATAATGTCTTTTATTTTATCAGCATCTTGTATTGAATTTATTGTAAATGTTTTACTCATGATAATAACCTCCAGTTAGGTTCTTATTGTATCACAAAAAGAAGGGTGGGAGATATGCCTATAGAACAAAATCAAGAGATAGAAAGACAGAATATTCTAC
>JAEWZA010000029.1 GCA_023395575.1 Bacillota bacterium | reverse complement strand
GAGTAGCACAAGCACCTATCCGTTTAACCCTAAGCTATATTCGTAATTTTCACCTGAATTGTTTTTATATTTTCCGCCAGCATAGAGTTCACAATAGACTAATTCCCAATTATACCTTTCTTCATTTGTATTATAATCCAGTGGAATACCTCTTCCCCAGTCCTGAACCATAATTGATTTATCAGCAAATCTAGTAACTTCTATTACATTTCCATGACCTTCTCGTGCTTCATCAATTGAGTTTGACAAAATTTCGAAGAAAGAATGCTGGCAACCCTCAAGCCCATCAGATCCAAATATGACTCCTGGACGCAATCTGACTCTATCTGCTCCCTTTAACGACGAAATGCTTTCATTTCCATACTCAGTCTTTCTAGTATCTTTTGTCATTAGTGACTCCTCCAAAAATTATTCCAACAAACAACATAATATTATCAAACTTATGTTCGATTTACAAGACTTTAACTTAACTTTCCCAATGAACACTATACATGGTTACTGTTCTGCCTCTAAAAATTAACCATGTTTATAATCTAATACACATATTTTATGTAAAAATAAAATAAAATTAACAACAAAAATAATTAAATGCAAATGTAATGTTGTTATTAGTCAATTTCAATCAGTGCCATTCAATATATTACTACAAAATGAACAAATCAACCAGTACCCGTTATTATTTTCTTTAAAAAGGTTTGTGATTTTATTGCCGTAATGCATCATGTTCGAACAAATGTAAAGCTTATAAGAAATTCAAATGACAAGCCCTAGAATTTATAATATAATGTTTATGCAGCTGAACCATTCCCAATTTATTAATTATGTTCAGCTTAATAACAGTTATGGAGGATAGCCATATGAAGTTAATGATAACTCAAAAACAATTAGATGAATTGAGTTCAGAGCAAAAGCAAAACCTTTGTGATTTATGGATTCCGAATGTATACGATGCAGCGGTAGCAACTGTTTGTGTTGACGCTGCTGAAGAAAAGTATGGTCAGATAACTTTTGTAATTGGTGGAATTACCATATTAAAAAACTATAACCTACTTCTCTACGATTTAAAATATTTACCAGATCAAAAAATTAGAATGCTACAGGATGATAATTCAGAAAGCATTGATTCAGACAATGAAATTATTGAAAATGAAGAAAACGCTGAAATAAATGTGAATGAAGAAGATGAAGACAATATTGAAGAAGACTTCTCTTTTGATGAAGATTTTAGTTTTGAATTCCAGAGGCCAGAATCCTTTTCAAAGCATGAATGTTTACCTCTACTTAATATAGGACAAATGCTTGATATCCTTTCAAGAAAAAACTTTGGTCAATGTAATTTTTCTCTTTCTGTTGCTATTGGAGAGGACTACATAGAGATTGGAAAAGAAAATTTTGTACAGGACAATACCTTAGCTGAAAACAGTGAAAACGTTGAATTATGTGATGTTTTGTGGAAAGCTGTTAAGGCATTGCTATAAACAAATACTTTTAACTTAATAACAATTGAATCTAATAAAAACTGCTCCTCTTAATAAAAAAGTCAAATACTACCGTTTAAAGACGATAGTTTAGGTTTGAGTCTAAAGCCTCATCTTTTTATTACATAGGAGCAGTTTATAGTAGCTTTCCGTTGTTCATTTCTTATATATTACTCTCAAACTTCTTACATAAAAAATCTATTGGTGCTGTAGAATTATCAAATGACTGTTAGTTGTTAAAATTAGGTGCTTAAGTCCAAAATGTTGAAAATAATCTTTTTTTGTATTGTTTTAAAGCATACCCAGATAATTCTCTAGAAAATGCACCTGTAAATACCCAAATGACTTTACCTGAGGGTACAACACTTACTACTACTACTACTACTACAAGTGCAGCCATAAGTGTAAGCGTTTATGTAGGAGACGCCAGTCTAACGGATTATAATGAATCATCTTCTTTTACACTTCCATCTGCATCACAGCTCCGTTCGGATGCAGGCGAAGAAAAGTTTAATTCAGCTTTAGAAAGCACAGGCTATAAATTACCTAATTTAACAAAGCTTTTTTATACTGTTGAGCTAACAGATAATAGTGCAAATTCGTATAGCTTGAAACTAACTCTTGTTCCGACTGTAGAAGTAACCTTTAATGAAAACTCTGGTGAACCTAATTTGTCTGGAACAAAAATGTATGCAACACCAAAGGCTACAATTGATGGTACAAAGCTTCCTTCAGTTTCGTGTGCTGGCAAAGATTTTTATGGTTGGAAACATTCTAATAGTAGTGAATATGCATTTATTGCAAATGGAACAGGTGATAGACCAAGTGTTAATACTGCATGTGAACTAAAGGCTATGTATAAAGAGCAAAAACCTTCATATAAGCTTGATTTAACAAACAAAAAAGTAACTAATCTTTTACCTAATAGAACTTATGCATACCCAAAGTATGATTATAATGAAGACTATTATACTAATACCGTACAATCAGATGAAAATGGTGAATTTATTTATGAAGGATTAGCTCAATTTCATCCACTGCTCCGTTTGAATCCTGATAATGGAGACATATCTGTCAATTCGGATTTCGTTTCTCTTAAGCATAATACACCAAATAAGCCGGTGACAAATCACTTGTGGAGGGTACAGATTACACTGTTGCTTATACAGACAATATCAATGCAGGTACAGCAACTGCAAATGTAACCTTTATCAATGAATATAGCGGTACTATGTGGTTCGGATAAAACAATCGATTCCGCTCCAATTATCAAAAATAACAGAACTATGCTTCCCGCAAGATTTATAGCAGAAAGCCTAGGTGCTGAAGTTACTTGGAACGGCAAAAAGCGGGAAGTTACAATTAAAGGCAAAAACCAAAAAGGTGAAGATGTAACAATTCTTCTTTACATCGACTCAGACATTGCCTATGTAAACGGCAAAAAAGTAAAACTAGACAGTCCTGCTTTTATTGAAAATGGCAGAACCTTTACACCTCTCAGATTCGTAGCCGAAGAACTAGGTGCTAATGTTGAATGGATTTCGGAAGAGAAGAAAGTTGTTATTACAAAATAATACTCTGTAAACCATATTAAATTCTAATTGCTTGCTAAAGAAGGAATAGAGCAACAACAATACACAGAATTATTTACACTCCCATAAAAGCTAGAGATTACTATATATTACTCAAACTTTGTACACAAAAAATAATATAATCAGCAGTAACCTGCTTAAATAGTACTCCCGTGCAATATATATCCATAGCTTGCTCACGAAATTGACGCAGAAATATTTGCGGTTCAGAACAAGCGCTTCCGCCGACCGTATTACACAAAGGCATCCTGTCTCGGGTCAATACTCACATCAACTTCCTGTAGATGTGTCGGCTACAATACTTGTTATTCACCTATTATTTCTAGCATCAATTTCTAACCGAGCTTCGCAATTAGATACATATTGCACTCGCGTACTATTTTTTGCAATAAGACATAAATACTATTAAAAATAAACTTCCGTTTGTAAGACATTTTATAAATATTTACGTATAAAAGTAGTGTAGAACAATTAGTTAAGATGCACTTTTTCACAGCATATAGGTATATAAATAGTACAAAAGATTTGTAGTGCATTTAACATGTATGTAAAGGTCATTAAAATAAAATGGAGGTTGAATATTTTGAGAAAGTTATATATGCCAATTATAGCTATCACGTTGCTTTTAGCAATGGTGAGCCTTACTGCTGGCTGCGGTGTGAGAATTAATGGAAGGGAGTATGAATTTTTTTCTTCAGGAGCAAATGATAAATCTAATGTTATAAATGAAATAGGTAGCGAAGCATCAAAAGAATTTGTTGCTTCAGTAGATAAGGAGAATGCAGATAAAATAGTACTGTATAATGATTCTGGAAATATTAGTATTAAAAAGTCGCAAAATTCTCAGATAAAAGTAGAAGCAGATAAGAAGGTAAGAGGAGCTTCTCAAAATGACAAGAATGCAGTATTGGAAAACATGAATATTGCAATAGAAAGAGATGGAAATCTGATAAGAATTGTTGCTGAAACCAATAACAAAAAAGATTTCTGGGATTGGCTCAAGGATGAATACAAAACATTTCAAGTTACAATAAACTATACTATATTATTGCCAGAAGGTATAAAAGCTATTGATATAAGCACTGGTGCAGGGAATGTAGAGATTGAAGATTTATCAACAGAGATTAAGCTTAATACAGGAGCTGGAAATATAGATATTGATGAAGTTATTAGTCTTGGAAATAATAAAATTAGTACAGGTGCTGGAAACATACGCTATGACGGCAATATAGATGAAATAGAGTCCTTTAAGGTTTCAACTGGAGCAGGAAATATAGAATTTGATGTTCCGGAGAACTCTAGGA